>NZ_JAPQLL010000002.1:0-1401 GCF_028981865.1 Wolbachia endosymbiont of Drosophila nikananu
ACTATCATGTTTGATATAGCTGTGGCTAAGCCTACCAAGTTACTGTTCACATAACTTATTGCTTTGTAAATAGTAATTACATATTCCAGTCCCACATCCTCAATGGTTATCGCTATCGCCTGTCCAATAGGGATGGTGGCATTTTTGATGCCATTATATGTATATACATATATAAAATTTAATCTCCAAAAAATTGTTTAATGTTTAAAGTTGATGATGGTGGGATGAATGCTTATTTCCTACATATATATATCGCATATCTCAAGCATTCCCAAACATACTATATATATCGCATGGCCAATAAGCAACGATAGTTTTTTTCATCAGCACTAATATCGGTTATCGATTAATCAATAAGACGTTGGGCCCAAAATTAGATGTGCTTTCGCTGCTCTTAAATTTTTCAGCTTGGAAAATTTTATATAAACTTATCGGATATTGCGGAGCAAGCAGGCCTATGAACAATTCTTGTGCTGGGCTACGAGAGGAACAAAGTTTTTTACGGCGGAAAAGTGCCTCTTTCCCACTTTTTGTGGTCTACAACTTTGTGGAAACTATTCATCATTTCTTTGTGAAAAAACGCCATCTTGTGGCATTACCATCGCTGAATTTTCTGTACACCTTGGACGTGTTTGGATTAAGACTCAACTTGGTCCAATATGCGACTCCTAAACAACTGCTGTGGATAAGTATTCTTACGACAATTACTGGCTGATGGTTATCTTGGTAAAGATCGCAGCACCCAAGTGAAGAAGTGCCTTTTCTTGAGGCCATTCTTTGATGCCAAGCCGCTATCGTGCTCCTTCTCTATACACTTGGTCTGGCAGACAAAAACTTCCGTTTATGATATTAAAAACGATAGTTTTGCGGACTTCAGGCGGACAAAATGTCCGATTTCAGATCCGCAAACGATACTTAGGTTAATCATCTGTCCTGGGGACCCGAAAATGATTGAGTTTGCCGACCTTTTGCGATATCAAAAACGGGCCGATTTTGATATCATTCGCGATACTTTTGTAATATTATTCACGGACCGGATTTGTATCATTCGCGATACTTTTATAATATTATTTGCGGACCGTATTTAGTATCTTTTGCGATACTTTTTTAATATTATAAAAGTATAAGAATACATTTTTTGATTATTTTTTTTAATTATTGTAATTATTTATTATATACTAATTCATATCAAGGAGCAGTTTTTATTTTCTTATTATTATTTTTCTTAATTCTATCCTGCGCATACTGGAAGTATTTTTCGGTAGTGCGGTCAAAATCAGCGTCCTCCAAAGAGAATTTATTCTTGAAAGCGACTTCAAGAATTATAAATAATTAATTATTAAAAAATATACGATAAAAAATATACCTCTGACGGCGGATGTTATAAGCATCCCACGAATG
>NZ_JAPQLL010000003.1:0-22663 GCF_028981865.1 Wolbachia endosymbiont of Drosophila nikananu
AGACCTGCTGCGAAAAGGTATATACTAATTTCAGGGTGAATTAGGCTAAAATAGCAGCAGGCTAAAACCCATGCCTCAAATTCACCAAACCTTCAATAATATTAAATCTCATGTTATATTTTTTCTGAAAGTTACGGTAAACGTGCGACAAAATCTTGAATATTTTCAATTCTCGTATCTTATTTTCGACCCTCATCCTAAATGATGCCAACTCTCGGTTGTGCTCCTTTTGCTCCTCAGTTAGTGGCTTCTTTCGGTATTTTTTGTATGGTATCACAACGTTACTTTGCAATTTTTCCATCCCTGATAGCCAGAATCGGCATGCTTTATACTGTCTGTAGGCAGCAATTTCTCCTGTTTTCTTATCCGAAAATCGTGAATTCTCCCACGGTGAGATCTTGAAACCGATAAAATTTGCCCTCTTTCTTCGATCACAATTTCTGTTTTCATCGTGTGCACTTTTTTCTTGCCAGAGTAACTTTTCTTCCGTTTTCTGCTTTCTTTTGGCTGCTGTATCTGCTGCTCTGTAACATCTGCCAGTATCTTCAAAATCCTCTCTGGCGTTAGGGTTCTGTCCTTTTTTATAGTAATTTTTTTTGCCAACAGTGGCTCCATTTTCTTCAAAAGTCGGCAAATATTCGCATTATGTAAGTTGAAAAGGCAGCCTAAAAATCTGTGGGTTATGTAGGTCCGATAATACAAAATTACGCACAACATTTTATCTTCCAGTGTCGGTAAATTAGCAATTCTTCCGTGGCGCTTTTTCTGTCTTTCAAGCTTTTCCCACTCTGGACGGACTTTTTCCAAGATTTTTTCGAATTCTTCTATTTTCAATCCCGTTACATCTCGAAAATTTCTCGGGTGTTTACTTACTTTATGGTAATTCAGACTCATTTTCCCTCACTTTTTATTTCTCTTTTTCATACTTTACCATCTTTTACACTATTTTGCAGCAAGTCTATTCTTTTTTCTGGATCCCAGTGCCTCATTCCCCTGTCATCCCAGTGCATGACACTGGGATCCAGGAATTTTTATCATGCACTAAGTTGGTGAGGTAGCAGTTTTATGTTAAAATACGACGTTTTTAATGGGGCTGCGGAAAACCTGGATTCCAGACTGGAATGACACCTAGGGGACTTGGATGACATCATTCTTTTTCCTGGATTCCAGTGTCAAGCACTGGAATGACACCTAGGGAGCTTGGATGACACCATTCTTTTTTCTGGATCCAAGTAGTCAAGGCACTGGGATGACAAAGAAATAGGCACTGGGATGACGAGAAAGGAGCACTGGAATGACATCATAGGGGCTACTTTCATGACATCATTCTTTTTCCTGGATCCAAGTAGTCAAGCTACTCGGATGACATCTTTCAACATTATATCATGAACTTTTTAAAATTCATTGAGTTATGCTTTCAAACGGTGGTGCTGGAGTGTGAGTATAATGATTATCAGTATATAAAAGTCATAGCAGATAGGCTGGAAGCGGTGAGCGCTGGTGAAGTGAGGCGAATAATATTCAATATGCCTCCGCGTTCAATGAAGTCCCTGTGCGTTAGTGTTGCGTGGCCCGCATGGATACTGGGAAACCAGCCAACTGCAAGAATAATAGTTGCAAGTTACTCTCGGCTGCTCAGCGAAAAGCACTCGCTTGATACAAGGTGCGTAATGCAATCTGGTTGGTATAAAAAGCTATTTCCAGAAGTAGAATTATCCAAAGATCAGAATACCAAGTACAAATTTCAAACAGTGCAGAGAGGATACAGAATCGCAACGTCCGTTGGAGGAACATTAACTGGTGAAGGTGGTGATTTCATCATCGTAGATGATCCACTGAGTCCCGCCCAAGCTTTGAGTGAAACGTTTAGAAAGCGTGCTACAAACTGGTTTGACCAGACTTTAGTAACCAGGCTTAACGACAGAAAAAAAGGAGTCATTGTTCTTGTGATGCATAGGCTACATCAGGAAGACTTAACCGAACACCTTCTCTCCAAGCTAAAAAACATATGGTATCATATTTGTTTGCCAATGATTTCTGAAAATAAGGAGATCATTTATTCAATCAAAAAGCCAGCGCTTCCTGTTCCTGTCGTCCAAGTAACTGCAACCAGACGGTTGTATAATACAACAGCATCATGCGCTGCACCTGCAATATCCCCTAGATGGAGGAAAAGAAGAAGTTGAGATGATAAAGGTTGAACTTGGAAGTTACGCTTTTGCTGCACAATATCAACAAAACCCTCTGCCACTTTCAAGTGGTATAATTAAACGAGAGTGGCTGAAGCGCTATAAAAATGTTCCTGATAATCTCTCGCATGTAACACAAAGTTGGGACACTGCGGTTTCAATAAGCGATTCTAGCGGCTTTAGCGTTTGTACCACCTGGGCAAAAGCGGATAATAAATTCTATTTACTTGATGTATATCGCGCAAAGCTTGAGTATCCAAAGCTTAAAGAGCAAGTTCTGTCACTAGCTGCAAGATGGACGCCACACGCAATTTTAATCGAAGCAAAAACAAGTGGTCAGCAATTGATTCAAGAGCTAAAGACAAATAGTGACCTACCTGTTATCGAGGTAGTACCACATAGCGGTAAACTTGCTCGATTCTACCAAATTGTTCCAATAATAGAGTCTGGCAAGGTTTTTCTGCTGCACCAAGCAGTATGGCTCAGCGATTTTGAGTATGAGATTTTAATGTTTCCGGAAGCTTGCCACGACGACCAAGTGGATAGTACCGTGCAATATCTGCAATGGGTGAGAGATAGTAGCTCTAGGGTCGCAGCTTTACGGGCATTGTGATTTGAGCCTAAATTCTCAATGGTAAATCAAGAAGCAACTGCAATAACGTTAGGGATATAATTGTTCCACTTTCCAATTGCTTTCTTCAATAAGAGTATATCTAAACCTAGTGTGTCTCCTATATTCACCTTCTTGCCAAAATTCAATTACTTTTGGGATTACGCAAAATCCCACCCAAAAGTTAGGACGAGGAACTTGTGTGTTGTAAAATTCCTTCTCCTTCAATTTGATGGCTTGCTCAAAATCTTGCCAATTTTTCAGAACGCTCGATTGTTTTGAGCACCATGCGCTAATTTGACTATCGCGCGCTCGAGAAGAGAAGTATTCGTCAGTTCTTTCATCGTTTAGAAGTTTAACATCTCCTTCAATTCGTACTTGCCTAGCAAATTCTATCCAATGAAACACTAACGCAGCTTTGGGGTTCTCAGTCAATTCTTTCCCTTTTTTACTGTTTACGTTAGTGAAAAACACAAAACCTTCTTTACTATATTCCTTTAGTAATACTACTCTTGCAGATGGAATGCAGTCTTTGCTACAAGTTGCTAGCGTCATTGCAGTTGATGAAGAATTAAGTACTGCTTTATACCACTTTGAAAACAAATTAAACGGATCTTTTTCAGGTGAGAATGTCATATTCAAAAATAAAATTTAATTCTGACATGCATTGCAAAAATAAGTGCTACGGCCATTTTGTCGTATAAGTGTTATGATATTGTTGCAGATCTTGCAAGGTTTTTGAACTTTACCATATACGTAAAAGTTATTTTGAAAGTATCCAGCAGATCCAGATGGCTGTGCATAATCTTTCAATGTTGAACCGCCTGCAGCAATTGCATCACTTAGAGTATTTTTTATTTCAGCAGCAAGTTTTGTGTATTCCCTATACGTTAAATCTTTTGCCAGCCTGAGTGGTGAGATGCGGGCTCTAAACAAACTTTCAGAAGCATATATATTGCCTACGCCAACTATTAATTTATTATCCATTAATGCTGATTTGATATTCACTTTTTTGTTTTTCAGCAACTCCTGTAAATAGTCTCCACTGAATTCATCTGTGAGGGGCTCTATTCCGAAACCGTCAAAAAAATTTATTTCTTGTTCTTTGCTTAAAATAATAACTAATCCAAATCTTCTTGGATCATTAAAAATTATTGAAGTATTATCATAAAACGAAAACACTACGTGATCATGTTTATTCTGTGCTTGATTATGTTCAGCATATATCAGCTTTCCACTCATACCAAGATGTATGATTACAACTATACTAATATCTATATTCCAGATTATATACTTACCTCTACGCTTGATATCGTTTATAACTTTGCCCTGTAGCAAATCATCAATATTCTTCGTTATTGGTACACGCAAATTCCAATTATTGACTATAACATTACTTATTTTTTTATTTTTGATTTTATCAAATAAGAAGTTAGAGATTACTTCCACTTCTGGGAGTTCTGGCATCTTGTCTACTCTGTTGCTGTTTTTTTCTTTTTAGAATATTTTGCTTTAAAGCTTTTGCCAATCTTTTTCTCTCCTCTTCTTTTTCCTTATTCTTTTTTGTGTTATTCATTATCATAATATATAAACTTGCCGTTGTAGCTCAGGTGGTAGAGTACGTCATTGGTAATGACGAGGTCCCAAGTTCGAGTCTTGGTAACGGCATACTTATTATATCCATGTTATTGCGTTTGTTCAATTGTTTATGATTGCAAAACGCTGAAGCTTTTGTATATATGTAGAGTAATTGATGAAGTCTAAAATAGGAGCAATAAATAGTGAAAAATGTAATTATAGATTTATCGCACTGGGAGCAAGATGTAGATTTTAAATTAGCAAAAGAAGATGGAATATTAGGAATTATGCATAAAGCTACACAGGGGCTGAAATACGTAGATCCAACATATGAAGAAAGGAGAAAAGCGGCTGGAGAAGAAGGATTGCTTTGGGGAGCATATCATTTTGGAGTAGGAGAGAAAGGAAAAGATCAAGCAGAGCATTTTTTAGAAGTAATAGGAAATGATTCTCAAGTGTTGCTTGCTCTAGATATTGAAGAAAATAAGGGAAACAATATAACGCCAGAACAGGCAGAAGATTTTGTTAATCAAGTTCATAAAGCAACAGGGCGCTTACCACTGATTTATGGAAGTGCTTACTTTTTACAAGATTTTGCAACGCCAACTTTAATAAAATGTCCACTCTGGATAGCAAGATGGGGAAAAAGTCCAATGTTACCGAAAGGATGGAATGACTGGATTTTGTGGCAGTACACTGATGGTCAGACGGGACCTGAGCCGCATTCAGTAAAAGGGATCGGACCATGTGACAGAGATAAATTTAATGGAACATTGGAAGGGCTAAAAAAGTTCTGGCTAACAGGAGAAAATGCTATTAAAAATTTTAGAACAATTAATTTTGACAGGTGTGTTATGGGCTTCAAGAACATCTTTAATAAGATAATAGAATTTGTTTTGGGTAGTAAATTAAGTATAGAGCTTGATGAATATAAAAGTAATTTTTCTTTTATGGTAGATGTTCTAGTTAGTTCTCTAAAAAATGATAACAAAAGTAATAGTGCTGCAATTGATGGGGTAGTAGAGCTAAAAGATAAGAACAACGACTTGCTAGATAAGCTTTTTGCTAATTGGCAAAATAAACAAAGACAACTTTTGTATATTTGTATATCTTTGTTAGTAGTTAGTATCCTACTTATATACTCCCATTTAAAGTCTTTTACACAGTTAGCTGGTATAATTATGAGTATCTTTGCTTGAAGTGCTCTGATAAGCTACAAGGTTTAAAAGAATCAAGGTTATAAAGGTAAGTTATCATGCTTTTTCCATATCCTTTCTACTTTCTTGTTTTTGAGTAGCTCTAATGCTTTGTGAAAGTGATGCCTTGTTTTACTTGGCACTATAATGTCATCAATGTATCCATGTGATGCAGCAAAAAATGGATTAGCAAATTTCTCTTTATATTCTTTGATTAATGTTTGCTGGTCTTTTTCATGCCTAAATATAATTTCAACTGCACTTTCAGGGCCCATTACAGCTATTTCAGCAGTTGGCCAAGCATAATTTATGTCACCTTTTAAATGTTTCGAGTCCATAACGATATATGCACCACCATACGCTTTTCTAGTGATAAGGCTAATTTTCGGCACAGTCGCTTCAGCGTAAGCGTAAAGCAGTTTTGCTCCGTGTTGTATTATATTATTGTATTCTTGATTTGTACCCGGCAGAAATCCTGGAACATCAATAAGTGTGATGATCGGAATGTTAAATGCGTCACAAAACCTCACAAATCTTGCAGCTTTTCTTGAAGAATCAATATCCAAACATCCTGCAAGGTGCATAGGTTGATTTGCAACAATACCAACAGTATTTCCTCCAATCCTACTAAAACCAATTATAATATTACGAGCAAAATCAGGTTTTAGTTCAAAGAATGTCTTCTCATCGCACACCTTTTCAATAAGTTCATACATATCATAAGGAGTATTAGGATTGCTAGGAATCAGAGTATTTAAAGATTCATCAATATCATTAACTGAATCACAGGTTGATTTAGGTTTCGGTGATTCCTGATTATTTGTTGGTAAGAAAGTAAAGAATTCACGCATTTTTAACAGCATTTCAACATCATTATTGAATGCAAAATCCGCTACTCCTGTTTTGCTTGTATGAATTTTTGCTCCACCAAGGTCTTCGAAACTTACATCTTCATAGGTGACTTTTTTTACTACATCTGGTCCGGTTATAAACATATATGAACTGTTTTTCACCATGAAAGTAAAGTCAGTTAATGCTGGAGAATAAACCGCACCTCCTGCACATGGGCCCATAATTAAAGAAATTTGTGGTATAACACCAGATGCATTTACGTTTCTTTGAAAAATTTCTCCATAACCAGCAAGAGAATTTACTCCCTCCTGAATTCTGGCTCCACCAGAGTCATTTAGTCCTATAATTGGAACCCTGGCATTAATTGCCATATCCATAATTTTGCATATTTTCTTTGCATGTGACGCACCAAGTGACCCACCAAAGACGGTAAAATCCTGAGAATAAACAAAAACTTTTTTGCCATAAATAGTACCATGACCAATCACTACTCCATCACCTAAAAAATTAGCATTTTGCATGCCAAAATCAGCTGCGTGATGCTTCACGAATTTATCGTATTCCTCAAACGAATCTTCATCGAGTAATACACTGAGCCTTTCTCTAGCAGTTAATTTCCCTTTTTCGTGTTGTTTATTGATTCTGTTAGAACCGCCTCCTTTTTCAGCTTCTAGTGCTTTGGTTTTTAGATTTTCTAGTATTTCAAAGTCTTGCATACAATAAAGTAGTTTTCAAATTAGTAGTAGACTTTATTAAGCTTACAAACTCTACTACTATACACATACACTATTGCATGTGGCAATAGTGTATGTGTATAACAATTATTAAAACTTTAGCCTTAACGTTGGCGATTAAAATGAGAACACTTTGATATACTAACTTCCTCCAGAACACTAAATGGCTCACTTTGTTTTCCGTTTTTCTCTTCGACAAAACTTTTAGCAGCTTCAACAACCTTGCTTATACGAGGTTCTTTTTCTAGCTCTTTTAGGTACTTTGAGAAGATTTCACAACTTTTATCATCCATATGCACCATTATTTTGCCAAAGCTTGAGGCATTTTCTGGTTTGTCAGCCTTTTCAGAAGATAGAGTCATTACAATCTTTTCACTGTTGCTTATTGAAAAGTCATCTGAAGTCTGCCCTTTATATCATGATATTTTCCATCTTGTATTCGTATTACATCATCTCCTTCCCCGATCTTTAACGCTCCATCTAAATTTTGAAATTCTGGATTACTCAGAAACTTTGCAGGAGTTATAACACTTTCTTCTGGACACTGTACACAATAAAATTTATTATCTCTTTCTACTATAACATCTTTTATCACATTTTCTTCTCCATCTTTTTCAATGCTGTCACATACAATTTGTTTTAGGCTCGATAAATATTTGCTACGTTTTTCTATCAAATCTGGCGGTAAGAATTGCAAAGGTTCTTCACTCATATAAGTGCCTGTTGAAACTAGATCGGATATTTTTGATGAAAGAAGATCTAGTTGATGTTTTTCATGAATGGACAACTCTTGCGTTTTTAGGATATATAAGTTGCACACCAAAAAATCTATCAATGATGTATTCTCAAAGAACACATCACATGGTATGCCAAACATTATCTTTTTGTCTTTTCCAAGTGCTATGAACTCTAGCAATTTCTTTATTATTCCCTCTATGACTGTTTCATTGCTATCCAAGTTTGAGATGTCAATTTGACGTCTCATGTTCAATAATGTACTCAAGGTATTTTTCCGTACACATTCATCAACTTGTTTATATATTGCTATGTCTAGTTGAAATGTGCCCATTACTTCTAAATCTTCAAGTTCATCTTCTATATCCTGTTCACTTTGGCACGTTTCGTATAATACACTGAGTGCATCTTCATCCATATCTGGAAACGTTTTGAATGATGCATTGAGTATATCTTCATCCTCAGACTCATCTATATTTTTATTGTATTCTGTAGAATAACTGCCTTCACTATCCTCTTCTGTTATATGCAATTCAGGTGATAAAGTTGTATCAAGCATATCATCTTCAAGATAAGTACGACTAATAGGAGTAGAAGAACGAGTAATATACCCCTCATCTCCCGAACCTGTATTATCCTTTCCCATATATCCCCCTGCTTGACATAATAAAACAAGAAATCCTAATTATAGTATGCTCGCGTGATCTATAAAGTCAATAGTTAAATTGAAAAATTTTAGTTATAATCTACTTTACATAGAAGATGCCCTTAAATTATGCTAAAAATCGCTATAGTAGGCCTACCAAATGCTGGAAAATCGACCCTTTTTAACAGATTGGTGGGAAGAAAAGCGGCAGTGGTAAGTAATATTCCAGGAGTGACAAGGGATAGACGTGAGGGAATAGGGAGAATTAGCGATTTGGAGTTTAAAGTTATAGATACAGGAGGATGGAACGACCAAACTAATTTTTCACTACAAGTTATTGAACAAATAGAATTTTCTCTATCCAATTCAAACATCATTTTCTTTCTTGTTGATGCAAAAGTGCAAAATGAGCGAAACAAAGAATTTGCAAAGTGGCTAAAGAGAAAAATGAATAAACCTGTAATCCTCATAGCAAATAAATGTGAGAGTCATAAATCCGAAAATGTTGATTATTTGCAGTTTTTTGATTTTCTTGGCCCGGTGTATATCTCTGCCGAACATAATCTTGGTATGGTTGATCTTTATGATGTATTAGCTGGTGTTATTGAAAATATCAGTGCAAATAGTCCTCCTTTCGGTGTCATTCCAGTGCTTGACACTGGAATCCAGAAAAAAAATAGTATGGATCCCAGTGTCAAGCACTGGAATGACAATAAGAGCTCTAATGAGTCCGGTAAATTAAGAATTTCGATAATCGGTCGCCCAAATGTCGGAAAATCAACTTTTTTAAACAGCCTACTTACAGAAAACAGACTAATAACAAGTTCAGAGCCAGGCACCACACGTGATTCTGTAGATATTGTATATGATCATAATGGGGAGCTAATTACTCTCATTGATACTGCAGGAATCCGCAGAAAGGCGAATGTTATAGATAACTTAGAATCAAGATTTGTTGAAAAAAGCTTAGAATCAATCAAGCGCTCTCATGTGGTAGTTTTAATGCTAGACTCCCTAGTTGGTATTGAGCAGCAGGATTTATCAATTGGTGAAGCTGCAATTAAGGGAGGGAAAGGGATTATTGTTATTTTAAATAAGTGGGATTTAATAGGTAAGGATGACAGAAGTAAGTTAATAAAATTTGTCAAACAACAGGAAGTGACTCGGTTATTCTTGGAAGTGCCAATTGTAACAATTTCTGCATTGAAAGGCATGCGCTGCGGCGATGTGATAGATAAGTGTCTTGAAGTGAGTGAATCTTTGAACAAGAAAGTCAGCACTGCAAAACTGAATAAGTGGCTAATTGATGCTTTAGATAGGCACTCTCACCCGCTTGTAAAAGGCAAAGCAGTTAAAATGAAGTATATCGCTCAAATTGGTACTAAACCTCCAGCTTTTTCTTTGATATGTAACATACCTGAAAGTGTTGATGAAAGTTACAAACGCTATTTAATTAATGACCTTAGAAAAAATTTCTTTGCTGAAGGCGTGCCAGTCAGATTACTTTTGAAAAAAAATAAAAATCCCTATGCAAAATAAATACTCTGCTTTATACTTCCAGGGATAATTTACTTAAAGTTGTGTGTAATAACTCCAGAATTCCTACAATCTTTCTGCTATCAAGTGCTTTTGCTCTAATTTTTGCATATGTGCTAGAATATTTTTTCAACATGCTGCCATGCAAGTTATGTACATACGAGCGGGTAGTTTACTATGTTGCAGGGTTACTTGCAGTAGTATGCATGCTTAAAGACAACAAAATTCTAATCTATGCAATGTTTTGCAACTACCTCATAGGTGCAGTAATATCTTTTTATCATGTAGGCCTTGAACTCCACTTATTTCATGATGTTTTAGGTTGTACAGAGCAAGCAAGTGGTAACGTTAGTATAGAAGAGCTCAGAAATAATCTACTAAATCCTAATTACTCTCCATCTTGTGACATACCTCATTACGTTCTAGGTGTTTCCTTAGCAACATGGAATTTAATTTATCTCATAGCAGCTCTGTTCGTATCAGGTAAGGTGTATTGTGGAGAAAGAAAGAAATCTAAATAATTTAAGGTGCAGCAACAATCAGTTCTTGCAACAGGCAATTAGAGTAAATCATGCTGGGGAATATGGAGCTATTTGCATTTATTCTGGTCAAAAATTTATTCTTAAAAAATCTTCTATAATCAATGAAATAATTGAAATGGAAGAGCAGGAAAAAAAGCATTTTCACTATTTTAATGAGAAAATCAAAGAGCAAAAAGTTCGTCCTACTGTTTTGTTGCCAGTTTGGCGTGTTTTAGGAGTGTCACTTGGCGTTGCAACTGCCATTATGGGCAAAAAAGCTGCTATGGCTTGCACTGCTGCAGTTGAAGAAGTTATAGGGGAGCACTACAAAGAGCAAGTTTCACATTTAGAAGATGGGGAATTAAGAGAAACTATAAGTAAATTCCGCGATGAGGAGTTAGAGCACAGAGATATTGCAATTCAGCACAATGCTGAAAGCGCATTTGGCTACAACATTTTATCTTCATTCATAAAAACAGGCTGCAAAACTGCTATTTACTTGTCCAAGTTAATTTAACTAAGCAGCTTTCTTAATACCTGCCACAGGTTCACAACTGTACGAACATTCATTTTTGAAGACAGTAAATGGTGTCATTCCAGCGCGTGACGCTGGAATCCAGAAATTTTGCTTATAACTGAGCTGATGAGCTAAAGGCTTACGCTAAAACAAACGTTTTTAATTAAGTTGCATAGAAGCTGGATCCAAGTAGTCAGGGCACTGGTGGCCCAAACTACAACGTTCGTACAGTTGTGGGTCAGGCTATAGGATGACAGAAGTTGACTTTATTAGCTATAGGTGGTATGACACTTAGTCAATTTAAGTAAGCAGATGATCTTAGCTACAAAAGTATTTTTTACCTCATTTATTTTTGGATTTATTCTTTTTCCCTATTTTATAAAGCTTCTAAAAAAAATAAGTAAAGATGGGCAACCAATTAGATCATGTGGACCAGAAAGTCACTTCATAACAAAAAAGAATGTACCACCTATGGGCGGAATAATAATACTGATTTCTTCTTTATTACCAATTTTACTCTGGGCTCAGTTAACACCAGAAATTTTGCTGCTGATATTGATAACTCTATTTTTTGCTCTACTTGGATTTATTGATGATTATTTAAAATTGAAGACAAATCACTATCGAGGTTTAAGTGCAAAAACCAAAATACTTATTCAGTTTATTGTAACTCTGGTTAGTATGTCTATACTTAAGCTATACTCTGCTGAAGGTTTTACAAAAATATCCCTATTTAAAGGAGTAATAATTGATTTTGGCTATCTATATGTCCCATTCGCTGCGTTTGTAATTGTCGGCTCTGCTAATGCTGTGAATCTCACAGATGGTTTGGATGGCCTTGCTGCAACTCAAGTCATCACTTCCTTTGCTTTTTTGGGGCTAATTGCATATATAACTCAAGCAGATATGAATATTACTTTATTCTGCATTGCATTTATAGGAGCTATTTTAAGTTTTTTGTGGTTTAACACACATCCAGCAAAAATATTTATGGGTGATGTTGGTAGCTTGTCTGCAGGTGCAGCTTTAGGATTAACTAGTGTCCTAATTAAAAGAGAAATGCTGTTTGCCGTTATTGGAATAATCTTTGTAATAGAGACTCTATCTGTTATTATTCAGATATCATATTTTAAATATACAAAGTTTAAATATGGAGAAGGAAAAAGAGTTTTTCTTATGGCACCAATACATCATCACTTTGAAAAGAAGGGATGGTCAGAAAATGTAATCGTTGTGAAACTTTGGATAATTTCTATTATCTGTTCAGTTTTTACTATAACTTTCTTATTATAAAAACCTATGAAATACCCAGACTTTACATTAGAAAATAAATTATCAGGAGTGATAGCAGGAGTGGATGAAGTTGGAAGAGGTCCGCTAGCTGGTCCAGTAATATCCGCAGCCGTAGTGTTTATTGATAGGAATACAATTATTGATGGAATCAACGACTCAAAAAAGTTGACTCTTCAATGTAGGCAAGTCCTATATGAAAAAATAACATCCGTTGCAAAATTTGGTATAGGAATGGCAAGCGTAGAAGAAGTAAATTCATACAATATCTTGCAAGCAACAAAACTTTCAATGAAACGTGCGTTGATAGACCTGGACCTAGAATTAGATTATGTGCTAGTTGATGGTAATCAACCACCTGAAGTGAAATGGCAAGTGAAATCCATAGTAAATGGTGATAATTTGAGTACATCAATTGCAGCAGCTTCAATCGTTGCAAAAGTTACTAGAGATCGGCTTATGCAAGAATTGCACAATAAGCATCCTGAATATAATTGGTATAAAAATAAAGGATATGGAACAAAAGAGCACCTTAACGCTATTGGCCTTTATGGAATTACAGAACATCATAGAAAAAACTTTGCACCCATATCTCGGGCATTATAGCCTTTAATCACTTACCTTTTTTGAAAGGCATGTTTTCATTAAATAGGCAAACTGTACTTGATCCGTTCCTTAAGGTAAACACTGAACTCACCCTTTCGATTATCAGGTAGTTGTTAGCTGTACGGAAGTTTACTAAAGACTCATACCCTGCAGAATCAACCATAAAAACTGCCGGGAAATCAGAGTTTATTTTATTGAATTGTAAATATGTAAATTTTCCGTCATCAAAAACCTTAATTGGTATTATTGACTGACTGCCTTTAACGTGCGAGATAGAATAATTAAAATTTAAGCCCTTCTTTACAATTTCAATGTCGTTTATATCAGGAATAATGGTATGACTAGCTTGTTCGAAGATATCGCCGTTGTTTGTTGTGTAAATCTCATCACTGCTAAATAGTGGATAAAGAAACCTTACTTCATATGCTAATTTTGGATCATCTAGTCCAGTTGCTTCTTCAGCATGAAGTTCAAAGTAATAAACTCTTTTATTGGTAATTATAGTTGCGTTAGTATCGGCAATATCATCTATAGGCTTAATAAACAATCTGTTACCTTGAGGAAGGAGTTGCCAACCAGTTGAATCACCCATTGAAAGGTTTTCTATTACCTCCCCTGGTTCAAACAATATGCTGGATTGATAACCATAAAAACCCGTATACTTATGTATAGCTTGTGGGTTATAATTTATTACCTTTATGTGATTATCTCCAGCTATTGAACGTGGCTCCTGTTTTGCAAGTGCATCACTACCACAAAAAAACAACAGTACGGCAAACAGTAAACCAATCATAATATCAAAATAAATTAATCTTCATTTTATCATTGATAGACACGCACTGCAACTGTTAAGCTGTACTATAAACCCCAATTATAGGTTAGCAAGGGGTAGAAAAGGCAAGAAATAAGGCAAACTCCTTAAATACTTTAGAACTACAGGAGGCTTCACCTGAACGGATATACTTGGAATCCTGCCATTTTCACTTCGTAAACATACCAAGAATTCTGTCCATTATTCCACCCATATTTGCTTCAGCTTGAGTATACTCTATTTTACCACCGTGCAAGATTAGTTTAATATCTGATCCAGGTGATATATTAACAAATTTACTGCCAACAACTCCACTGCTAGTGATCAGAGCTGAGCTATCAACTGGCAACTTTATATCTCGGCTTACGCACATATCGATTCGTGCTATGTAGGTAGCTTTGTCAAGTGACACACCAGTTATGCTTCCAACGTCCACACCAGAGATCTTGACACTATCACCAACTCCTATACCGTTAGCGTTAGCGAAAAGACCATATATTTTATAGCAATCCTTATAGTTTTTCTTTATGTAAGATAGCTTATCAATAGCAAAGAAAATCAGAAAAATAGTGAAAACCAATACAAATAATCCAGCGGTTATTTCAAGTATATTTGACCTTCGCATCTTTAGTTATCAGGACTCCAGCTTTTATAGTAATTTTTCACTTTTTGGTTTGGATAGTATGCATCTTTTGTACCTGTTAAATTAGGAGTATGTTTTACTTTTCTTTTTTTATTATTAACTGGTACTACATTATCAGTATAATGAAGCCATACATGCCATTCCGGAGGCACTGTTGTAGGCTCAGAGACACTGCTATACATAATCCACCTTTTCCCTTTACTTGATTCATAGTAAGAATTTCCATTTTCATCTCTTCCTACAAATTTATCTTCTCTTCGTAATAGGCGTTTTATTGCGTTACAAATTTTAGATAACATAAGAGTATTAAAACAAAAAGTATTATATATACTAATACTTTAACGATATATTAACAACAATTTAATGCAATTACCAATTTTACAAGTTATTATACCAATAATTGCATCAATGTTTTGCTTTCTTACCAAGAAACACAAGGTATCTTGGTTTATTTCTTTTATTGCAACAACAATCACTCTTATCATTTCATCGATACTACTCGTTAAAACATATAAAGGCGAGATTATAACTTATCACCTTGGAAATTGGGCTCCTCCGCATGGAATAGAGTTAAGAATCGACGTGTTAAACTCCTTGATTCTAACTTTGGTGAATTTTATAGCGCTGATTAGCGTGCTTTATAGCTTTTATATTAACGAAAAAGAAATTAGCAAAAACAAGATCACTGGTTTTTACTCTCTATTTCTACTGTGCTTAAGCGGACTGCTCGGGATTCTAGTAACAAACGACATATTCAATCTTTATGTTTTTTTGGAAATTTCATCTCTTTCTTCTTATGTATTAGTTTCAATGGGGAGGGATAAAAAAGCCTTGGTTGCAGCATTTGAATATCTAATTAGTGGCACTATAGGGGCAACGTTTTACTTGTTTGGTGTTGGACTTTTGTACTCCATGACAGGAACGCTCAATATGTCTGACATGGCTGAAAGAATAGTTCCATTATACGATAACAACATCATAAAACTTGGCATATTGTTCATTTTTGTTGGTCTCTCAATTAAAATGGCACTGTTTCCATTAAGCAGGTGGCTGATTAATGCATATAGTGAGGCGCCAAGTTTCATTAGCATATTCTTTTCAGGCACAGTGACAAAAGTGATGATATATGTTTTCATTAGGATCTTCTATACTGTTTTCCATCAGAATTTCTTCTTATTTAAACCATCACTAAGCAACGTGATAATTATCCTCGCACTTTGCGCTGTTATATTTGGGTCAATATCTGCAATAACTGCAAAAGATACAAGAAGACTGCTTGCTAATTCTAGTGTCAGCCAAATTGGTTATATAATTTTAGCACTGAGTTTTAACTCAAAAACAGGTGTATTTGCAGCAATTCTTCACATAGTAAACCACAGCATAATAAAAACATCTTTATTTATGGCTGCAGGATGTATTTCTTACAAATTTGATACAACAAAAATAGAGAATTTATCGGGACTCAAGAAGTCAATGCCTTATACAGCACTTGCGTTTACTCTACTTAGTTTAGCATTAGTCGGTGTGCCGCTAACAAATGGCTTTGTAAGCAAATGGTATATAATGAAAGCAGTTATAGAATCTCGCGCGTGGATTTCCCTGATAGCTTTTGCCGCCGGTTCTTTTCTTGCACTAATATACATGTGGAAGATGGTAGAGAAAATGTATTTTGAAAATAGTGCAGCATCAAGCGCTGGAATGACACTAGGCAAAATTAATGATGTGCCATTTCCTATGCTTTTCTGTCTATTGTTTATGGCAGCTTTAACAATAGTAACTGGAATATATAGCACTCCAATTCGGTTAGTAGTTGAGAAGTTGGTTTTTTGATTTTTATCTTTGTTTCATATTTTACTATACTTTAAGGTTATAAGTGTGGATAGGCTGAAGAAGATTCATTGGTTGTTAGTCATTAACGTGATAGCGCTGTTTTGCGTTGACATTGCTGTTCAATACTCTTCTGCTGGAGGAAAGTGGGTACCATTTGCAATTCACCAAATAGTCATATTTTCCTTCTTTTTCCTACTCGCTATAGCTATGTCATTCATAGAGCTAGATTTTTATTTGGAGCACGCCTACTTTTTTTATATAGCAGCAGCGATTTCGCTATTAGCAGTAAATTTTTTTGGCTCGCACATAATGGGTGCGACGAGGTGGATAAGAATTGGATCAATTAGTTTGCAACCATCAGAATTTGCAAAAGTAGGCTTAATACTTGCACTTGCTCGTTATTTTGATAAGCAAAGTGTGTATAAAATGATGGAATTTAAAAGATTGCTTAAGGCGGTAATAATTATTTTCTTGCCTGTATTCTTGGTGTTAAAGCAACCTAATTTAGGCACAGCTGTGATAATGTTGTTTATAGGAGCATCAATTATATTCACAGCAGTAATAAAAAGAGCTCATTTAGTAATTTGTGGGACGCTTGGCATCTTTGCAGTACCGGCTATTTGGCCTTTTTTACGTCCTTATCACAAGCAAAGGATATTGTCGTTTTTAGATTCATCAGTGGATCCACTTGGAATAGGTTATAATGCGCAGCAATCTCAGATAGCTATTGGTTCAGGAGGTTTGCTTGGTAAGGGCTTTGTTAACGGAAGTCAAACTCAACTTGGATTTTTGCCGGAAAAGCGTACAGATTTTGCTTTTGCAGTGCTGAGTGAGGAGTGGGGCTTTTTAGGTAGCATGGCTTTAATTTTGCTTTATACCTCATTACTTGGCATAATTTTCTCTACCGCTTATAGGTCGAAAAATTATTTTTCTAAGTCGGTATCCATCGGCATTTTCGCCTTTTTTAGCGCTCATTTCTTTATAAACATTGGAATGTCAATGGGCCTCTTGCCTGTGATAGGCGATCCACTGCCATTTCTGTCATATGGAGGAAGTACAACTGCTGCAAGCTTAATATGTATAGGGCTATTGCTGGCAATAAAAGCAGATGAACAACAAAATACTTGTATTTTACCTATGCTAAAGTAAAATTAAACTTTACTTAATTAGTTTTTATGCTAGATGAAATGCGTGAGGAATGTGGGGTATTTGGCATAAGTTGTAACCAAAGCGCTGCTTTTAACTCTATACTTGCTCTCCATGCTTTGCAGCATAGAGGTCAAGAGTCTTTTGGCGTAGTAACCAGTAACAACGATAAGCTGCTCTCTTATCACTTTCAAGGTCAAGTGAGCAGCGTATTTGATGATATAGATGAAATAAAGAAATCCTTACCTGGAGATTGTGCAATAGGTCATGTTCGATACTCAACAAGTGGCAATAAATTTGGAGTGCAGCCCATGTTTAGCAAAAGTGGCAAATTTGGGGATTTCGCCATAGCACATAATGGTAATTTAATTAATATTTCTTCGATACGCGAACAATTAATTAAACAAGAGTGCGTTTTTCAGTCAGATATTGATACAGAAGTAGTAGTGCATCTGACAGCAAGCGGTGAAAAAGATAGCTTTTTAGAGAGTTTTATATATGCACTAAAGCAAATACAAGGTGCTTATTCTTTTGTGGCAATCAATCAAGAAGTAGTTATTGGAGTACGTGATCCATCTGGAATCAGGCCTCTTGTTTTAGGAAAGTTAAACGGTTCTTACATTCTTGCATCTGAAACTTGTGCTCTTGATATAATAAATGCAGAGTTTATTAGAGAAATAGAACCAGGCGAATTAGTTACCATCAGTTCGGATAGTAAGCTAGCCTCAATGTTTCCTTTCCCACAGCAAAAATCAAGTTTTTGTGTTTTTGAATACGTCTACTTTTCGAGACCAGACAGCATAATGGAGAATAGGTCCATATATGATATAAGAAAAGAAATAGGAAGAATACTTGCAGAAGAGAGTCCACCAAAAAACAATGTAGATATGGTTATACCAATACCTGATTCTGGAATACCTGCAGCTATTGGATATGCAAAGCATTCAGGATTACCTATGGAACTGGGGATAATTCGTAATCATTACATAGGAAGAACTTTTATACAACCAACCGCTGAAGTACGTAAAGTGAGAATAAAATTAAAATTCAATGCTAATAAGCACACTTTGAAGGGTAAAAACATAATTTTAATAGATGATAGTATAGTGCGTGGTAGTACGTTAACAAATATAATAGTTATGCTAAAGGATGCAGGAGTAAAAGAAATTCACCTCAAAATTTCAAGCCCACCAATTAAGCATTCTTGTTTTTATGGAATAGATACACCAGAGTGCAAAGATTTAATTGCTGCAAATAAATCTGTAGAGGAAATTAAGGAAGTTATAGAAGTAGATAGCCTAGCCTTCTTGAGTATTGATGGACTATATCAGGCTGTTAAAGGAGAGGTGCGTAACAATGCTACACCACAATATTGCGATGCTTGTTTCACTGGTGATTATCCGATTGGCAAATAGTCTACGCAAGATCTTAAGTTTTTAAACCGCCAAAATTTCTCTTGGCCTTTACTAATTCCGATTCTCGGAGTGCAAACATAATCTGGTTTGAGGTGAGATTCATAAACACAAAATTCGTGGCTTATAGTAAGGTCTTGCTTATTATGTTCTTTTGTAATGTTTAATCTTTTGCACAATATTCCTGGTCCGCCTAAGTTTGCTTCAAGCGGTTCAATGAGCTTTAATCCCCGTATTAACACTGCTGCTGGGAACCCTTCTGCTTCTGTTACAATATTTAAACAGTAATACATTCCATATATAAAATACACGTATGAAAACCCCGGCATACCAAACATTACTGAGGTTCGGTTAGTATAGCCTCTTGCCGCGTGACAAGCTGGGTCATTCATTCCTATATAGGCTTCAACTTCGGTTATTATTCCACTAAAGTTAGAAAATTTGAGGACTTTTCCCAATAACTCTCCAGCTACAGTTAAGGTCGGCCGCTCGTAGAAATTTCTTGGTAGTATTATGTTGCTCATTATAAGAGTATAAGTTACTTGTAGGTACAAGCAACTTATACTGAATTTTCACTACTTTACCTATTTTGAGCAGCAGAAGCTTGATGCTTTTGTGGTGCGCCGCTCAAGTCTTCTACATTTGTTGAAGGCTGCTCCAAAAATTTTACTTCTTCAGAGCTTTGTTGTAATTGTGTTTGTGGCAATTGTGATGCTAATGCTTCATATGTAAAGACTTTGATTCACGTCTCTTGCCTACTTTTACTTCTTTGTTTGCACGTAACTGTTCTTCAGTAATACCGTTGCTTTCAAGGAGCCTTACACCATTCTTATCGTCAATATTAATTTTAATTTTACATTCTTTTTCATCAACATACCACTTTAAAGTCATTTCATATAATCCACTAATTACTTCATAAACTCTTTCCCCATTATCATTAATATAGCAACATGCCCCTCTCTTTTTTTCTTGATTAGGATGACAAAATGTAATTGTTTTGACCTTATACTTTTTACATATATCACCACTTAGAAGTTTAGCTATATCTACCCCTTCTTTACTAACATTCAACACAACTCTCACGGAAGGGTAAACAACATTCCCTTCCCTTTTGCCTTCTTTTATCATTATGGCCCCTATGGTATTATTTTTCATACCTTCAGATATCTCTGATTTAATTTGGTCAGCAATTTTGCCTACAATCTCTTTGTCGTGATACTGAGATTCTCCTTTCTTCGGAGAAAAAGGTTTTTGGTTTGTGGTATTGGTAGAAGGGTTGTTCTGTAATGCAAAGAACTTATTCCATTCTTCATCGCTTTCTAACTCGACATTTTACGCTTATTCTTGTCCGGTGTTGATTTAGGTATATCCTGAGTGCTCAAATCGCTAGAAAGTCCTTTTGTTTTATCAGAATTACTGCTCTCCTTTGCTTTATTACTTAGAAGGGTAAGATGCTCTTCTGGCTTTTTCTTATCCGGTTTTAAAGTTGTATCATCAGAAGGAAGTTCCTCCACCATAGACACATGAGGATTTTTAACTTCATCTTTATTGCGAAAGACTGGAATGCTTTCCCAGAGCTTTTTCCAGAGTTCTGTAATCTTGCCTAACATATACTCTCCATTATCGTTAACACATAATACTAGCGTACGAGCATTATATCAATTAGTTAACATAAATTATGGCAAAGCTTCTAATGTTGAAAGCTCAAATGCTCCTTTGCTTGATCAGTTAAAACGCGCCCTCTTGGTGTCCGCTTTACAAAACTAATTTTGATTAAATAAGGTTCCACTGTTTCTTCAATATTGCCGGCATCTTCAGATAGCGCAATAGATATAGTGTCAATCCCAACAGGGCCTGAAGTGTTGAATAAAAATCTTAGATAATGCATGTCTAATTTATTTAATCCCATTTTATCTACACCCAATTTTAGCAATACAGAATCAGCGACTTCATAAGTGATTTTTTTATCGTCTTTTACTTCAACAAAATCCCTTATTCTCCTCAGTAATCTCAAAGCAATTCTTGGAGTGCCACGCGCACGGCAGGCAATTTCCTGTGCGGCATTCTCTTCAATTTCAGCAGAAAGAACTCTTGCACCTCTTTTTATAATATTAACCAGCTCCTCAAAAGAATAAAATTCAAGATGCAAAGGGATACCAAAACGATCCCTCAGCGGCGCAGAAAGTAATCCAAGCCGTGTTGTTGCTCCAATTAATGTAAATGGTGGTAGATCTATCCTTAAAGTGCGAGTAGATGGCCCTTCACCTACTAATATGTCCAGGCAAAAATCTTCCATAGCGGTATATAAAACTTCTTCAATGTTACGATTTAATCTATGGATTTCGTCGATAAATAGGACATCTTTTGCATTTAAAGTGGTAAGCACTGCAGCCAAGTCCCCAGCTTTACTAAGTAAAGGACCAGAAGTTGCGCGGAAGCTGACCCTTAATTCTTTAGAAACAATTTGTGCTAAAGTTGTTTTGCCAAGTCCTGGGGGACCATACAATAAAACGTGATCTAAAGCTTCAGTTCTCTTCTTTGCAGCATTTATAAACACTTTTAAATTTTGTATTAAGTCTTTTTGTCCGACAAAATCATCAAGTTGCTCAGGTCTGATGTTGATATTACGCGCATCTTCAGCATATTCTTTACCGCACGATATTGATTTCATAATGTTGAGAGCTCCTTAAGCGCCATGCGAATAATATCCTTGGTGTCCAGATTTGACAATTCGTCTTGTATTTTTTTTATCGTATCATAAGCTTTCATTTTTTCATACCCAAGATTGATCAATGCTGAAAGGGCATCTTCATTAATTGGATGAAAATTATTGTTATTTATTTCTAATTTACTCACTTTGCCACTTAATTCAGTGATGATTCGATTTATGAGTTTTTGGCCCAGGCCACTCATCTTGAGTGCTACTTTATCCTCATTCATAATTGCCAAAAACAGCTGTTCTGGAGTTAATTTACTCAAAATTGACATTGCAGTTTTATAGCTAACACCGCTTACTTTAACAAGCAACCTCAAGCACTGCTGTTCCTCTTTGCTTATAAAACCATATAACTGAGCGACATTTTCTCTGTTATTTGCATAGGTTTCGATGAGTAATTTAACTCTACTTCCGATGGAACATGCATTTAAAGTTTTGGCTGAAAGATACACCATATAGCCAACATCATTCACATTCAGTATTATGTAATCACTGCGCACTTCATCAACTATTCCGCTTAGATTTCCTATCATTTTTAGCACTGTATAGGGTTCAGTTTAAATACTCCTGGATCTTAGGTCAAGCAAACGAACATTATAACAGAGAGCCAAGTAGCTCACAGAAACGAAAAACTTCCTTGACACATTTTGCCAACATTTGCCGCTTCAAGTCTGTCTGCTATGACTTTTATATACTGATAATTATTATACTCACACCTCGGCACCACCGTTTGAAAGCACAGTTCAATGAATTTTAGAAAGTTCATGATATAGTGTTGAAACCAGCGCCTCCTTCTCCTGTCATCCCAGTGCTTGACACTGGTTCTTTTTTCTAGATTCCAGCGTCACGCGCTGGAATGACAGCAGTTCTACATCATACCGCCGCGGTATCTCTTAGCCGCTAACAAGTAGCGGTATGATGATTCTTCAAATCGTCAAGGTGTCATCCAAGTAGCCTTCTCTTCCTGTCATCCCAGTGCTTGACACTGGGATCCAGAAGACGTAATTTCAACCAAATAATAAAGGCTGGATTCCAGTGCCAAGCACTGGAATGACACCCTACTTAACCGTCATACCGCGATTCATTCGCGGTATC
>NZ_JAPQLL010000004.1:0-30061 GCF_028981865.1 Wolbachia endosymbiont of Drosophila nikananu
AGACCTGCTGCGAAAAGGTATATACTAATTTCAGGGTGAATTAGGCTAAAATAGCAGCAGGCTAAAACCCATGCCTCAAATTCACCAAACCTTCAATAATATTAAATCTCATGTTATATTTTTTCTGAAAGTTACGGTAAACGTGCGACAAAATCTTGAATATTTTCAATTCTCGTATCTTATTTTCGACCCTCATCCTAAATGATGCCAACTCTCGGTTGTGCTCCTTTTGCTCCTCAGTTAGTGGCTTCTTTCGGTATTTTTTGTATGGTATCACAACGTTACTTTGCAATTTTTCCATCCCTGATAGCCAGAATCGGCATGCTTTATACTGTCTGTAGGCAGCAATTTCTCCTGTTTTCTTATCCGAAAATCGTGAATTCTCCCACGGTGAGATCTTGAAACCGATAAAATTTGCCCTCTTTCTTCGATCACAATTTCTGTTTTCATCGTGTGCACTTTTTTCTTGCCAGAGTAACTTTTCTTCCGTTTTCTGCTTTCTTTTGGCTGCTGTATCTGCTGCTCTGTAACATCTGCCAGTATCTTCAAAATCCTCTCTGGCGTTAGGGTTCTGTCCTTTTTTATAGTAATTTTTTTTGCCAACAGTGGCTCCATTTTCTTCAAAAGTCGGCAAATATTCGCATTATGTAAGTTGAAAAGGCAGCCTAAAAATCTGTGGGTTATGTAGGTCCGATAATACAAAATTACGCACAACATTTTATCTTCCAGTGTCGGTAAATTAGCAATTCTTCCGTGGCGCTTTTTCTGTCTTTCAAGCTTTTCCCACTCTGGACGGACTTTTTCCAAGATTTTTTCGAATTCTTCTATTTTCAATCCCGTTACATCTCGAAAATTTCTCGGGTGTTTACTTACTTTATGGTAATTCAGACTCATTTTCCCTCACTTTTTATTTCTCTTTTTCATACTTTACCATCTTTTACACTATTTTGCAGCAAGTCTTTAGCCCTCTTCAAGCTTATATTTATCTTTTAGTATAAAACATTATATTAATTTTTTAATTTTAATTAAAATTTTCATTGACATTAACACCAGGGGTAATCATAATAGCATTTTATTAATATTTTAAATAAAATTATGTCTATATTAAGAAGATTGCTCAGGATCAACTCAAATACACCGGAAGTTAAAGAAGCGATAGGTTTTAATCCAACAAACGTAGAATTAATTGAGGGGAATGGAGTTGCTTACGAACTCAGCTATCAAGATAATGGTAATGGGAGCAGTAAAGTAAAATTACTTATTAGTCCATTATATCAATCAAAAACATACGAATGTGGTACAAATATCAGCGTAGCAAATGAATTCAAAGATCAATTATCTCTCACATTAATAGAAGATTCAGCTGAAATAGATAAAGTTGGAGTTATCTTTCCTGAAGAGGGAATTGGCGAAGAAGGAGAAAAATACGTTAAAGGTTTATCTTTTCACACTTACGGAATCAAGCAATCAATCAACGTACCTTCAGTTGAACATTTAGATAAAAGAAAATTACAAAAGAATATTAATAATGGTAGTCCTGCAAATGTGGGCAATAGTTACTTTCAACCAAGAGCAGCAAAGGTTGATAATGGGGATGTAATTGTAATCGCCCATAACTTAAAGGATCAAACTTTAGTTTCTTGGTATTTGAAATCAGACAAAGGCGGAAAATTTAAGGTATTGAATGGAGAAAAAGGTGTTACAGAAAGAAAATTGTTCAATTTTGATAATCCGGGGCAATTGGCATTAAATGGAAACACGATGCTTTATTCGCAAGTGAGCAGAAAAATTATTGGGGATCAAGAGGTGAGAAAAACACATATTTTCAAATTTGATATGGCTAAAGTGGTTGAGGATCTAAAAAGTGAAAAGAAAGATGAATGTTTGCTTGGTAAGAAAAATTGTCAAATAAATACAGCGTCATCTATTACTTCTAATCTAGGCAAAATAAATTTTCTACAGTATGTTGAAGGTGGTGATCTAGTTGCTTTTCTTGCAGAAGACCGGTTGCCTAATAAACAAACGTTACATTTAACAAGTCTTGTTAAGAATGGATCAAAATCGAACTTTACTGTTTGCGAATTTGCAGATTCTATAGAGCAATTGTACGTTAAAGACAATGGTCAAGACAGTTTTATTGTAACTGCAATAAGTGAAGAAAACGTTGCAATTTTCAATCATCAAAGATTTGAAAAACCTTCTAAGGTAACAATAATACCGGCAAGTAGCATCAAAACTCTCAGCGATTTTGTTAACATCATTAACGGTCGATTAACACCTGATATCATTTCTAGTAGTACCGTGGCTCCTGTAACTATTACAGAAACAGTTGTGACTTCTAAGCAAGCGTCGACTGCTGCAATTGCTAGTACAGCAGAAACCGACACTGTGAAGACTACCAAATTAACAACAGAAGCATCAACTACCGCTGCACCTACTACAATGAGTAAACCTTCAACGACTCAAACAAGTACAGTAACAGTGAAGCCAACAACAGTAGTAAAGACAACTACTACTTCACAAGCGACCACGGTTGCTACAACGTCAACCAGTGTGCCTTCGGAAACTGAAACAAGTACTGTAAAACCTACAGCAGCAACTGTTGCGTCAACTTCTACAACGAGTAAACCTTCAACGGCTCAAACAAGCACAGTAACAGTGGAACCAACTGTGCCAACGACAAGCTCAGAGAAAACTACACAAACAGTATTTATTATACCAAGTACTAGAACAAGAGAGTCAATAACTCCTATATTTACTACTGCTTTACTTCCTCAAACTACTTCTTCACCACAGCCTACTCAACTTGCTATAGGGTCTAATAGGGCAGGAATGATAGGAGGATCTTTGATTGGAACAATAGGTATTGCTGGAATTATAGGATTTATAGCATATAAATGTATTAAGAAATATCACGGTTATTATAATACTGCTCATGTGTTAGAATTAGCTGATTTGGAATCGCATTCAAATAGCAGCAATGAAGAAATTTTTTTCACCCATAGCAGAACAAGCAGTGATAACAACATATCTATACAGACTACGTATCAATCTGAAACAATGCTAAACAGTATATCAGTAGAAAGTAGTAGTCGAGCAAGAAGTAGCTCATCGTCTTCGAGCAGTGGACCAAGCTCTTGACTGACTGAAGCGGAGTCTAAGAGTGAAAGAAGCTTATCTTGGGATAGCGATGATGTGCCGGAATATCACCTTTAGCTATTTGTCTGAATGTTTTTAATATGTAGACTGTTAGGAAATTGTCTTTTGCTTTTGTGATTTTCATGTTAAAGTATAATTCCTGGGTGAAATAAGTAGCTGCTGTTGTGTGATAAACATAGCAGAGGAAAGTCCGGGCTCCAAGGAAAAATAGTGACGGGTAACGCCCGCCGGAGGTAACTCCAGTTATAGGGCTACAGAAAATTACCGCCTAAAATATTTTAGGTAAGGGTGAAAAGGTGTGGTAAGAGCACACCATGGTAATGGCAACATTGGTAGTCAAGTAACCAACACTAGGAGCAAGATTAAATAGAAGTAGATTTTATGTTTTTCTCATATCTACTCGGGTAAATCGCATGAGGTAAATGGTAACATTTACTCCAGATAAATAGCTACATAAACAGAACTCGGCTTATATTTTACCTAGGCGTCACATGATACGTGCGATATAAGCCATGCTATATTTAAGTGTAGGCATTTCATGCGTTGTCCTTCACTTGTTCTGCTTGATAGCCATCACTACTTTCGCCTATATTAACGTTAGAATATTCTTCATCATCAATATACTCTTTCAGAACATACCCTCTGCCCCAAACGGTTTCTATGTGGCTTTTTCCATCATTTGCACTTTCAAGTTTCTTACGTAATTTGCACATAAAAACATCAACTATCTTGTTATCTGAAGGTTCATCCAAGCCATTGTAAAGATGATTTAAGAACATTTCTTTTGTTAGTACTGTTCCTTTACGCAATGCTAGCAATTCTATCATAGAATACTCTTTATTAGTAAGGCGAACCGTTTTACCTTTCACCTCAACAATCCTGTGATCAAAATTGATATTTATATTACCAATCTTTATCACCGATTCAGGATGGCCTTTAGTACGACGCACTATGGCCTTAATTCGAGCTAATAACTCGCTTTTATGAAATGGCTTGGTTAAGTAATCATCGGCACCATATCCAAGCCCTTTAGCTTTGTGATTGACAGCGGATATACATGAAAGTATTAAGACAGGAACTTTGATTTTTGCACTTCTTAGTCTTAGCAATATATCATATCCGTCAATATCACCAGGCAAGTGTATATCTAAAATAACTAGGTCATAGTAATCTCCGTTTGAGGAAACCATATTATTGTTATAATCTTGTACAGAAGTAACAACGTCACAGAAGTGTCCATCAGAAGTTAAGGCATTAACCACAGTCTTTGCACTTACTTGGTCATCTTCAATTAATAATATACGCATATTTTACACCCCATGAATAATTTATAATTTTAGTAATATATATAACTAAGGAAAGTAATAAATCAAATTTTTATTAACAAATGATCAAAATTACACTTATTAATTAATAGTAAATATATTGTTCCAAAGTTATATAAACAGATCTAAAATATAATAGATATACCATGGTAATAATAATATTTTTAGTAAATATTGAATTAAAGTTACTATTATTAAAAGAATACTTCGGTTAATAAATATTTAACTATTCTATATGTCTGTGTTATATTTTTAATTTACTTATCCTACTGTTTTAAAGTATAAGTAATACTTTCAGGAATATTGTGTGGCAATATCAATTTTAGGTGCTGGTGCATGGGGTACAGCAATCGCAATTTCACTCAGTAGTAAGAAAGATGTGGTTTTGTGGACTCGCAATGAAAATACATTTGAATCAATCAACGGGAAAAGAGAAAGTGACAAGCTACCCGGTTGTCGAATTTCTGATAATGTGTCAGTAAAATTGGCTATTGAAGACGCAGTTAATGTTTCAGTAACAATCCTAGCTGTTCCCACTCAATCTCTGAGGGAGGTATGTCAGCAATTGCATAATTGTAATCTGAAAAAAGATGTAGCAATAATTTTAGCTTGTAAGGGAATAGAAAAGTCTACATTAAAATTACCTAGTGAAATAGTAAATGAAGTTTTACCTAACAACCCTATTGCTATTTTTTCAGGCCCTAGTTTTGCTATAGAAGTTGCAAAAAAATTGCCCTATTCAATGGTTCTTGCGTGCCAAAATAACACATTAGGTTCAAAGCTAGTATCAGAGCTGCAACAAAAAAATGTTAAGTTGGAGTTTAGTAACGACATTATAGGAGTACAGATTTGTGCAGCATTAAAAAATGTTTTTGCTATAGCATGTGGAATTATTTTTGGTAGAAAACTCGGGTTTAATGCTCATGCAGCGTTGATTACAAAAAGTATGAATGAAATTAAAACTTTGTACTTAGCAAAAATTGGTAACAACAATATCAATATAGATACTTTGCTCGGGCCTTCATGTTTAGGTGATTTAGTCATGACATGCACATCCTTAAATTCAAGAAACCTATCTTTTGGATTCAATTTAGGTAGTAGTCATGAGGAGTATGATATTCAACAAATCCTAATTGGAGGCAAGTTGCTAATCGAAGGTGTCAGTACTGTTAAGTCTACTTTTGATTTAACACAAAAGTTAGGAGCTAAAATGCCTATATGTGAAGCGGTCTATAGATTATTGTATGAAAGCGCCTCTATAGAGGATACTATTTCTGTTCTTGTAAATTAGTTTTGTACTTTGGTGTATTGTGAAATTTTTATATAAATTGATATCAACATGGTGGCTGTCTGGCACAGCAAAAAAAATGCCAGGTACTGTAGGCAGCTTAGCTTCTTATCCAATTGTTCCTGTAATACTGAGTAACAGAATTTTAGGTGCAGCAATTATTTTTTTATTATTCTTGATTGGATTATGGTCTATAGGCAATTATATAAAACACTACAAGACTTCATGTGATCCAAAAGAGGTAGTAATTGACGAAGTAGTTGGTCAATTGCTGACAATACTTTTAGTTTCGATATTGTTAAGCCAGAAAATGAATTGCTCTTCATTGTTGTTGTGCTTTTTTTCTTTTAGGTTTTTTGATATAATAAAAACGTGGCCTATAAATTTGATCGATAAAAATACCAAAGGTCCTTTCGGTGTTATGCTAGATGACATTATAGCTGCAATTTTAGCCTGTGTTCTTATAGGAGCCTTTTATTGTTTATTGTTGATGTATGCAGGATAAAAAAATTTATTATTCAAGCTTAATTGTTCAAAATTTAAAGGATTATATACTGTACACAGCGAATTTATCTGAGTGGGAAGTACACGATGAATTTGATAACGTTACATTTACAATAAATGGTACTAGGGAGTCATTATTTAATTTTGTGTTCTGTGGAGATCAATGTACCGAGCTTTCTATACAAAAAACTCTAGATTATCTCAGAACAAGAGATATAGAAGCAACATGGGTAATAAATTCACATATGAAAATAAGAGATATTTTAGAAAAGTGTGAAATAAAACACGTTAGCACACCAAAAAAAGCTCTACTTAATATGCAAAATTACTTTTTACCTGCTGATGTTATTCCAAACTTGAGGTTAAATGCTGTAAATGGTAGCGACCTCTTAGAACAGTTAGATTTACACACTTCTAAAATTTTTTATCATGGCGTTGGAATTGTCAGCACATTTTTTCGCGGATTATCAAATTATGATGATAAAAACTCAAGATTAAGATTTTTTCTTGTAACACTAAATAGTGAAATTATTGGGACATGCGGTCTTTATGTTCAAGACAATGTAGCTGGTTTTTATAGTGATGGAGTTTTACCAATTTACAGGAATCGTGGAATAGGTACCCAAATGGTTTTAGAAAGAATAAAGATAGCTAAACAGCTTGAATGCAAATATATAATAGCACATTGTATGAAACCTTCTGTAAACCTTTATAAGAGATTGGGCTTTCAGATGTTAGGCAATCTTTACTTATATAACTCTTCAGCATAATTCTGAGCGGTTACAAGTTTTTACATCTGTTTTAGAAGTGCTATGTTTTTTTTGCATGAAGTGGTTTTAATATTGATTCTAATATTATTCTTTCTCTCTTATTCTAAATTAAAAATTAGTAATAAGATTAAGAACTTACAACATCAAAATGTTATCATAAATAATTTAATTGATACTGTGAATGATGGGTTTTATATTTGGGATGCAAAAAAGCGTATAGAAAAGTTCTCTCCCAACTTACTAATTTTGCTTAATACTGTTTTTTACTCATTTAATGAGTTTGTAAATTTTTTTGAGCAATCAGAAAGTTTAATTAAAAATTTTGCTGAGGCAAAGGAAATAAATAAATCTTTTACTCTAGATTTAAAGTCAAAAGACAGTGAGGTTTATTGCATATGTTATGGTAGAAGCATAATAGATGATTCCAACAATGTGATTGGTGTGCTGTTATGGATAAGGAATGTTTCAGACTGTAAAATAAAAGCTCACGGACTTGAGCTAGAAAATAGTAAGCTTACACAAGAAGTGGAGAGCTATAAAAATGTTTTCAACTCTTTACCATTTCCAATACTAAAATATAACAAGAATAGAAAGGTAGAATTTTATAATTTGTTTTATGATAAATATGTAGATGGCTCTAAGAAATTTGCTATTACCAGTAGCGCTCATAGCACAAAACCAGGAAGGCATGTCGTAACTTACAAGAACGAACCTAAGGTTTTCGATTTTGTTAAAATTCCAATACAAGGTTCTGGTAGCATAGTAATGTATGGGAAAGATGTTAGTGATGCAGAGAAATTATATACTGAATTAAACAGTTATTTAGCTACACAGAAAAATTTGCTTGAGAGGTTACCGGTTGCCATAGTAATATATAGTAAGAATCAAAAGCTAAAATTTTATAATAATGCTTTCATAAAAACCTTTCAATTTGACCCAAAATTTTTGGCATCTTATCCAACTTATCATGAAGTTATGCTTTACCTCTTCGAATCTAAAAAGCTTTTAGAAAAAGAGGATTTTCAAACTATCAGTAACCAAAGACATGAGTTATTCAAAAAATTATTTGCATCGTATGATGATACGATGCATTTCACGAATGGAAAAGCGTTCAGGGTATTAACAATACCCTACGCTTCAGAAGGTTTGCTGTTCTCTTACGAAGAATGCAAAAGATGATACTTAAACTCCTTCTTTCTCTACCATGAGCTGTTTTACTTTCGCTATTGCTCTTGCTGGATTAAGTCCTTTAGGACAAGTTTTTGTGCAATTCATGATTGTATGACAACGATACAACTTGAATGGGTCGTTTAAAACATCAAGTCTTTCACCTGTCTTATTATCACGGCTGTCAGCAATCCATCTGTAGGCTTGTAATAGTATTGCTGGTCCTAAAAATTTATCACTATTCCACCAGTAGCTTGGGCAACCAGTCGAACAGCAAGCACATAATATACAGTCGGACAAGCCATCTAATTTTTTTCTATCTTCAGGAGATTGAGAGTATTCTTTATTTGGTAGGGCAGGCTTATCTGCTTGTAACCAAGGTTTAATTGATTTGTATTGCTCATAAAATTGGCTCAAGTCCGAGACTAGGTCCTTTATCACATACATGTGAGGTAATGGATATATTTTTACGTCACCTTTTATATCGTGTATAGATCTAGTACATGCAAGAGTATTGGTTCCATCAATATTCATGGCACAAGATCCACATATGCCTTCTCTACAAGAACGTCTGAAAGTTAAAGTCGAATCTATTTCATCCTTTATTTTTATTAATGCATCAAGTACCATAGGGCCACAACTATCCATATCAATAAAAAATATGTCTATTCTAGGATTTTTCTCGTCATCAGCAGACCAACGGTAAATTTGAAATCTTCTGATGTTTTTTGCTCTAGCAGGAATAGGATAAATTTTGCCCTTTTGATTAATTTTAGAATTCTTTGGCAAAGAAAACTGAACCATATCACTTACCTTTTATTGTTTATAGCTAAAACCCTTTGTAGATAACATATTTTATTATCATCTACTATATTTTTATTAAATTCCTTTTAAATCGCGCACATATTGTAGCCAAGCGAAGCTAAAATCTCTTTTTCTAGATTTTGCATTATAATTTCTTCATCTTTTTTTTGGTGATCATAACCAAGTAAATGCAGTAATCCATGCACTAACATATGTGCAATGTGAGCAAGAATGGGTATACAATACTCATGCGATTCTCTTTTTATTGTGTCTATTGAAATTGCTATGTCTCCTAAATCGCACTCATTAGACAATTGTTCACACGGAAATGATAGTACGTTAGTTGGCTTATCCATTTCTCCAAATTTTAAATTAAGTTGATGTAGCAAGTCATCATCAGCCAGAGCTATTGATATATTTGGTTTATAGTGGTCTATTTTTAATTCTCTTAGAGAAGTGTTTATAATATTTAATACAAAACCCTCTGGATCATCTGTAATGCTGCGCCATCTCTCATCAAGAACATTTACTTCTAACATGAGTAACGCACCAGTAAGGGTGTCATGCAAGTAGCTGACACTGGAATCCAGTTTTTATTATCCTTCCTAGCAGAGACTACTTTCAAATCGCAACATTTGTACAGTTGTGTGCATGACCATAAAAGGAGAACTATAGATTCCAGTGTCAAGCACTGGGATGACAGGGTATTACACATCACTCATGCTTATTATTTCATTCCATTCAATTTCCGAAACTGGGGCAATTGATAAACGTGGTTGTTTTAATATAACCATATTTTTCAAAAGTGGGTTTTGTTTTATATTATTTAACGTTACTTGGTTATTTAAAGGTTTCAAAAACTTTACATTCACTAATCCGAACTTGGGATCATTAACATGATAATACTCTTTAAATACTTCAACGATTCCAAGTATTGCTTTCTCTTTACCTGTATGATAAAAAAACGCAAGATCGCTTACTTTCATAATTTTCATGTAATTTTGAGCTTGATAATTGCGCACGCCATCCCACTCAACTACCTGCTCCTTTTCCATTTTTTGCCATGAATATCCACTTGGCTCTGACTTGAGTAGCCAAAGTTGCATTATTTTTTTCTTCTTAAATAAGCTGGTATATCATAGATATTGCTGCCCCACTTAGCTCCTTCGCTTACCTGTTCAGTTGGTTTTGTTTCCAGTGTTTTGTCTTGCGTACTTTCACTGTGACTATAGGGCCACTTAAATTTCTCTTTCTCTGAGTCTTCGCTCTGACTTATAGGTGAAGTTTCTGATTTATTATTGCGACCATCAATGCCAGTTGCAAGAACAGAAACTCTAACTCTTCCCTCCATCGCTTGATCAAAAGTAGCACCAAATATTATATTTGCATTTTCATCTACTTCTTCACGCACTCTATTGGCTGCAGCATCAACTTCAAACAGAGTCATATCTCCGCCACCAGTAATGTTAATTAATATTCCCTGCGCACCTTTCATTGATACATTGTCAAGCAATGGATTGGATATTGCAGCTTCCGCAGCACTAATTGCTCTATCTTCTCCTTCTGCTTCTCCGGTGCCGATCATCGCTTTGCCCATCTCGCTCATTACTGTTTCTATATCAGCAAAGTCAAGATTAATAAGCCCTGGCATGACCATCAAGTCAGTTACTCCTCTGATGCCAATATGCAGAACATTATCAGCAAGTTTAAATGCATCAGAAAATGTAGTTTTTTCATTTGCAATTCTAAATAAATTCTGATTTGGAATGACAATAAGTGTATCCACGTATTTTTGCAGTTCTTCAAGTCCAAGCTCTGCAATGCGCATGCGGCGCACACCTTCAAAACCGAACGGTTTAGTTACAACTCCAACAGTCAATATCTTTTTTTCTTTTGGCGCTCTATCCTTAACTGCAGCTCTTGCTTCTCTGGCTGCTTTTGCAATTACCGGTGCTGCACCGGTTCCAGTACCACCGCCCATTCCTGCTGTAATGAAAAGCATATGACTATCTTTTATATGCTCCATAATTTCATCGATTGATTCTTCTGCTGCACCTTTGCCAACATCAGGCAAAGCACCAGCACCAAGACCCTTAGTTAAATTAATGCCAAGCTGAATTTTTTTATCACATAACGACTTTTCTAGTGCTTGAGCGTCGGTATTTGCAACAACAAAATTCACTCCTTGCAAATTAGATTGGATCATGTTATTCACAGCATTTCCACCAGCACCACCCACTCCCACAACGGTAATCCTTGGGTGTAATATAGGTAACTCCGGCAGATTAAGATCAATAGACATTTAAATTACTCAAATTTAGCGAATTCACTTGATAATAAGTTACCGCTTTTTTAATAATATGCAAATACTTTTCACTTCTATAGGCGTAAACAGTAAACGGGGTTTACTTATTCTTAACATTTATACTAATAAGTGCCGTTAATTATAATAACTAGATTCTTAAATGACATCACTTAACCGATGCAAAAAGTAGGAAATGTTTATAAAAGGGACAGAGACCATCCCTTTTTGTTTTGTTGAAGTTATTATACAGTTTTTTCTTTTCCTTCCCATGCTTCAACCGCAACATCTTTTAATTTTAAGGCAACTTGATATGTTCCATAAAGAACAGCAATTGCAGCAATTGCCATTATGGCACCCGCAACTATCTGACCAGCAACACCTGTTCCGATAAATCCAGGTAATGAAGCAGCTATTGCTTGATTTGTCCCAACAAAGTAACTGGCAGTCTTAGCAAGAAACCCAGAAGCTTCTGCTGCACTAACAAAGCCTGCTTTCATATGCATTGCTGTAAAGACAACACTTGCAACTGCAAGCGGAAATAATGCTGTTCTTAACTTATTATTCTTAATGTACTGACCAAACCCACCAGCAGCACCTGTAACTCCCCAGTGTTCATTACCAGGTTGTTTATACCCCTCTGAAATAGCATGAAGAACACCATCCCCATCTTTATAATTCGTTAATGTCATAACTCTACTCCCTAAATAGAATGTTAAAATTTCATTAAGAATAATATATAGTAAAAAAAAGCTGCCTGTCAAGTAATTTAATTTATTAGTATAATCTGATTCTGTAATTCAGCGCTTCAGCAATGTGTGCTCTTTTTACTTCTTCACTTTTTGCAAGATCTGCAATGGTTCTTGCAACTTTTAATACGCGTGTGTAGCCTCGATTGGAAATATAATTTTCTTTCAGTACGTATTTTAGCAATTCTAACCCTGCCTGATCTGGCTTAGTGAATCTATTAAATGCTTCACCGCTTACTTCTGCGTTACAACGAACATTCAATTTACTATAACGCTCAGTTTGAATTTTTCTCGCTGCTATCACTCTTCCTCTTATAATCTCGGTACTTTCTCCCTCCACAGAGATTTCAGGAGAGAGTATGCTAACGTTTGGCATTTCAATGCATATGTCTATTCTATCAAGCAATGGGCCTGATATTTTGTTTTTGTAATCTGTGCCACACTTTGGAGCTTTGTTGCACGATCTACTTGCATCACCTAAATAACCGCACCTGCAAGGGTTCATTGCAGCAATCAGTTGAAATTTTGCAGGGTAGGTTATGTGAGCATTTGCCCTTGCAACGGTAACTTTTCTATCTTCAAGTGGTTGGCGCAGAGAATCAAGCACAAGTCTTGGAAATTCTGGCAACTCATCAAGGAATAACACGCCGTTATGAGCCATGGTAATTTCTCCAGGTTTTGCATTCTTTCCTCCCCCTATCATTGCTGGCATAGAGCATGAATGATGAGGTTCACGAAAGGGACGAGTTACTTTGAATATTTCATTACCAGTTTTTGTTATGCTGGAAATAATATTAACATCAATCATCTCCTGTTCGGTCAAATCAGGCAGCAATCCTATAAAGCGCTTAGCAAGCATTGATTTTCCAGTACCAGGAGGGCCAACAAGAAGCATATTATGCCCACCTGCTGCTGCAATTTCAGCTGCTCTTTTTGCAATAACTTGGCCTTTGATATCCTTCATATCGGGAACCAATCTTTTTTCTTTGGGTGCATCACTATAATTAAAAATTACTGGCTGAATTAATTGCTCACCCTTAAAGGGTCTGATAATATCAGTTAATTTCTCTATAGCCAGAATTGAAACATTCTTCACCCATACAGCTTCTACACCATTTCCTCTCGGGCAAATTACTCCTTTATTGTCCTTTTTTGCATTAATTGCTGTTGGCAGCACACCTGAAACTGGAATAACTCTGCCATCAAGAGCCAGTTCACCCATGATTATATAAGACTGAACTTTTTCAACTGGTATCACATTCATTACAACAAGTAGTCCAATAGCAATAGCCAAGTCATAATGACTACCTTCTTTCAGTAAATCCGCAGGGGAGAGATTAACTGTAATTCTTTTTGGAGGTAGTAGTAGATTGATTGAATTTAATGCTGCTCTGATGCGCTCTTTGGATTCCGCAACAGTTTTATCCGGCAATCCAACAATATTAAAAGCTGGAATACCATTTGCCATATGAATTTGTGCATTGACATTTACTGTGCTAATTCCCTGAAGCGCAACGGTATTTATATTTGCAATCATAATATATTATATAAATTGTTAATATAATATATTAAAGAAGTGATGAAGTAAAGGCTACAGCAATTAAAGATGGCTTAACTTAGCAAAAAAGTGCATAGTATCCTATCGCTTTGCTGATTACAAAATGTTTATAAGGATAATAACTTTTCTTTTGCTATACTCAAGCGTGGTTTTCTGTGGTGATTGTAATTTTAATTTACCATACTGTGGGCTTAGTTGTAATCTGGATCTATCATATAGAAATTTAAGTAATATAAAAAAATTGTTGAATAACGACGATAAGTTTGTTGCGCTTACGTTTGATGATGGGCCTTCCAACAATAGAGTAAACGATATTATTAATGTTCTGGAAAGCTATGAAGCAAAAGCAACGTTTTTTGTGCTTGGTGAACGTATAAATAAAAAAACATATGAGATAGTAAAGAAAATCCATGAAGCAGGTCATGAGTTAGGCAATCACTCTTGGTCGCATAGGAAGTTGACATCACTTTCAAGTGAGGAACAATTGCAAGAATTGGAAAAGACAAATACAGCAATTAAAAATGCAATAAAACAAGATGTAAAATGGTTTCGCCCGCCATATGGATGTCATGACGATAATCTGATTGAAAATACTAATAAATTGGACATATATTCGATATTATGGACAGTTGATTCGCTAGATTGGCAAGGTGATAAGCCAGAAACTTTAGTTGAAAGAGTTTTAAGTAATGTACACAATGGAGCAGTTGTGCTGTTTCATGATCACAATAACAGATCAAACACAATTGAAGCTTTACCTCACATTATTAAAGTACTAAAAAAATCGGGTTACAAGTTTGTTACCTTAAGTGAGTGGGAAAAAAGGGTTTGTAATACGGTAAAAGCCAGAAGTGTAACAATAAAAGAGGGGAAAAAAGTGCGTTTTGAAGGAATGTTATGTGGACAAAAAACAAAGTCTTTAACCGCAGAGCATTCATATTAGGTGGTATTCAGCTTACCATTTCCGCTATTTTTAGCTATAGGTTATATAATTTACAAATACGAAACAGACAAAAGTACGAAGCACTATCTAATAGTAATAGAATAAGAGTCGCTACTGTTATGCCTCAGCGGGGCAAAATTTTAGATAGGAATAGCACTGAACTTGCGGTAAACAAAATTTCGTATGTTGTTCTGTTTGATGGGCAAAAAACTTCTGGTGAGGAGGTCGATTTGCAAACATTATCAGAAGTCGAGTCTAAAATAGCAAGATCGTCAGAAACAAAAGTAACTGCTCTTTATAAACGTTATTACCCGTTTGGTTCAATATGTTCCCATGTAATCGGATATACAAAAAGACAGCAAGGCATAAACGAAGTAGGAATCAGCGGTATTGAATATACATATGATCATATATTGAAAGGCAAGTCAGGAAAATCTGAGCAGGAAATAAATTCTAAAAAACGCGTCATAAAAGAATTATCAAGCATACCACAACAAGATGGACAAGATGTACAGCTAACAATTGATATTAATCTGCAAGAGAAAATCGCAGAGGTATTTAAAGATCACCAGGGCTCCGCAGTGGTAATTGATGTAAATAATGGAGAAATTTTAGCATTATATAATTCACCTTCTTACGATAATAATCTTTTTGCAAGCAGACTATCAAATGAGACTTGGGAAAACTTGAATGCTCCTTCATTACCGCTTGTGAATCGTGCGTTATCATATCAAATTCCACCTGGTTCAATATTTAAAGTAATAGTTGCGCTTGCGGGTTTAAAAGACGGGATAATAACACCAGAAGAGAAATTCTCGTGCAAGGGCTATATGAAAATAGGTGAGCGGAAATTTCGTTGTCTGAAAAGCAAAGTCCATGGGTATGTATCTTTAAATGAGGCAATGGCATTATCATGCAACACTTACTTTTATAATATAGGGAAAAAAATAAGTGCAGACTCTCTGGTGGAAATGGCCAGAAAATTTGGTATTGGCGGTGGGTCGCTGATTGGAACGTTTAAGGAAGAAGCTCCAGGATTGTTGCCCGATAGAGATTGGCGTACACGAAAGCTGTATTCAGAGTGGTATTTAGGTGACACTATCAACTTAGTTATAGGACAAGGGTATTTGCTTACAACACCACTGCAGCTTGCAGTTCTTGCAGCAAGGATTGCAACAGGAAAAGAGGTAATTTCCCACATTGAAATGAGTAATACAGTGCAAAATTTCCCTGACATTGATGTAGACCATGAGCATTTTAGCATAATTCGAAAAGCTATGTTTGACGTGGTGAATTCTAACTATAGAAAAGGGCTAAGCGGCATACAAATTGCCGGCAAAACCGGTACACCAGAGATAAACTCTAAGGGTGAAAGTCATAAGTTATTTATCGCTTATGGTCCTTACCATAACCCGCGCTACGCAATCTCTGTGTTTATGGAACACGGCAAAGCCCCGCGCCAAGATGTTGCTATAGCTAATGAAATATTTCAATATATGCTTGAAAGATGATCCCTATGAGTATTAAACTTCTCGCATCCAATTTCGGCAGCGCGTGACACACAACTGCAATGACAAGGTGTTGTAAGATAAACATCATATTCACACAAAATACTTGACTTCACTTGTACTAAGAAGCATTTTATATATGTTGTGTGCCCGTAGCTCAGCTGGATAGAGCACCAGCCTTCTAAGCTGGGGGTTGTAGGTTCGAATCCTACCGGGCACACTCTTCTATCAATACTTTCTATAAATCTTCAAGTATTCTGGCACCACATTTTCAATTGCTAATGGTCGAACCTTCATTGTTTCAAGGTCAGCTGACTTTTCGATTGAGCTATTCATCATAACTTTCACCTGATCTTGAGTAAGCACAGGGTTCGTATCTCTGGTTATTGGTTTTAGCAGCATAGAAATAATTTTACTTTCTAGAAAGAAAGCTATTAACTTTGCCATTGGAAAAGATACATTGATCAACAAACACTTTCTGTTAGTAACATTCAGAATAAACTTCAATAAGCTTTTGAAAGAGTAAACCTTTGGTCCACCCATGTTATAAATTTTCTTGTCTTGCTTATTAAAACTGATAATACGATATACCACTTCAGCTAAGTCTGTTACACATATTGGCTGAAATTTAGTCGTTCCATTGCCAATTAGTGGTAAACAAGGAAGAATAGTTGCTAATCTTGCAAATTTATTAAAGAAGTTATCTTCTTTACCAAATACAAGGCTTGGCCTAATTATTATTGCTTCTTGAAATGCTGAAGTTACAGCTTTTTCACCTTCCAATTTACTTTTGGCATATTTTGACAACTTGCTATTTTCTATTCCCATAGCGGAAAAATGTATCATCATAGGTACATTTTTCATTTTTGCAGCTTTTGCTATCCTTTCAGCTATTTTAACGTGAACAGCGTAAAAATCGTGCTTTTTTGCTTCATATAATATTCCCACTAAGTTTATGGCTACATCACATTCTTCCATACCCTCTAGAACTGATTTTTCATCAAAAAAATCGCCTTTAAATATTGATATTTGTCCCAAATTGCCACACAATTTTAAACAAGCCGCTTTTTCCTGATTACGAGTGAATATCTTTATTAAATATCCTTCTGCTGCCAAGCGTCTTACGATGTGTTTCCCTATAAACCCCGTTCCACCAAAAATAATTACACGTTTTGTCACGATTAAGGTTCCTAATAATTTGTTACTGTAAATTAATACAATGATTTTGCTTAATATTCTATTATGAATTCCCGTACAATAAGATCCATTTTCATTCCTCGTGAGCCTTTAACTAGAATTGCGTCATTATTCTGAATAATGTTAGCTAAATCACTTTTCAATTGATTAGAATCATTAAAATGCGTGCCTCTTATATTATCTGGCAAAAGCTCATGCAATTTTAACATAAATTTACCAGCTGTATAAATTTTATCTATATTATTTTCTGTGACAATCTTAACCAAATCTGTATGAAATTCTATGCTTTTATCACCAAGTTCCAACATATTGCCAAGCAAAGCTACTTTTCTCTGATTAGAATATGTACTCAAAGTTTTTATTGCAGTTTTCATCGAAGTAGGGCTGGCGTTATAGGAGTCATCAATTAAATGTATATATTTTCTATTGTATTTGACCTTATGAATATTGCCTCTACCTTTCGTTACACTAAAATTCTTAAGTGCAAGTGGTAATTTTGATAAATCAAGTCTGAGGCTTTGCACAACTACTGCAACAGCAAGTAGCGAATAAGCAAAATGCTCACCTTGCACACGTAAATTACAGTTTATAGTTTGATTATTATTTAGTCTTATTTTTAAATTTAACCCGTCATCGTTTCTTATTATGTCTAGTAAGTAAACTTCAGCATTTTTATCTTCACCGAAGCTTATTACATTTCTATTAGCGCGTGATGAGAGATAATCATAATATTTATTATCTCTGTTCAAGACCAAAGTACCGTTATTTTTCGTACCATACAGAATTTCTAACTTCGCTTGTGCAACGTCAAATAGTGATGAAAAATTTTCAGTATGTGCAGGTTCGATGTTGGTAATAACTGCAATATTCGGATTACTAATCTTTGATAATTCTTTTATTTCACCAACTTTATTCATTCCCATTTCAAGGATTAAGTACTGGCAGTTTTTTGGAGCTTTTAGAATTGTCAAAGGCAATCCTATATTGTTATTTAAGTTACCTTCGTTTGCATGGGACACTCCATATTGCGATAAAACAGTGTGCAGCATATCCTTTGTAGTAGTTTTCCCGACACTGCCTGTAATTGCAATAACTTTAGCATCAACAAGAATATTTCTAATATAGTATGATGCCATATCGTGCAAAGCTTTCAGGGTATCTTGTACAATAATGAGAGGGAAATTTTTATATTTACCCTCACTTACTATTGCAGCGGCAGCCCCTTTTAAAAACGCTTCATGCAAAAAATTATGGCCATCAAAATTCTTTCCCTTGAGTGCGATAAATAAATCACCTTTCTTTATACTTCTTGTGTCCGTTGAAATATTTGAGCTATGTGTCCAATTACAACCATTTACGTCTCTTCCGCCAGTTGCATCAATGATATTATTTGTGTTCCATTTAAACATAATAGAGTATTCTTTATAATAAATTGAACAGTAAAAGTAGCGAAAATACTACATGTTTTAGATAATGTACAAATAATGGTTGTAATCCCTATAATTCTATCTTATAATGGATATAGAAGTTTAAATTTTTTCGTCTATAATTAAAATGTATTTAGTTGTAGAAAGTACCTTGGAGGTGTGTATGCCAAAAAACGACCAAAATGAAGAATCTACTTCTATACTAGCTAAAGTTGGTAGTGCAGCTTCGGGAGTAGGAAGTTTTCTGGGTAGAGGTGCAAAAGCTCTATTTGGAGGTATAATATATCCTATACAGCCAAAAAACTGGTTTAAGTCTCGGGGCGAAATGTGGCACGACATAAAAAATGGCGGGCGCTATGTTATTGGCAGCGAGCTTGAAAAATATGATCCACCCATAAAAACCACACAAGCTAGTGAGAATCTTGGTGTAGAAATAACAGAGCAAAAGAAAGGGACAGGAAAGGTAGCTTTTTTAGTGTCAAGGACTCTGACGGGAGATATACCTTATTTGAACGATGAACAATTGGGTAAAATAAAAGTAGGTTTACCGAATGTAACTATTTTTAGAGAAGAAAACAAAATTGTAATTGAAATTAACGTTGAGGAAATAGCTAACACTATTAAAACTAATCCTGATAATAAAGGCAAGAGCGAGAAAGAAATAAAAGAACTTGTTCTTAAAGGAATTGCTAATAAAGTTGAAGGCGACCTCAAGAAGTTTGCAGAAATCACTGGTGGAGAATTTAAAGTTCACACAGACTTAAAATTGCTGTATGGTATTGCAGAAAAATTGTATCGAGAATGTGATAACCAGAACAAACCATCAGAAACTCTAAGGTCAGCACAAACTGGAAAGTCACCAGGGCAGTCTTCAGAAAATGTTACAAGTACAGATGAATTAGTAAAATCTTTTAACATTACTAATCCTAACGAGTTTCCTTTTGGTAAAAGTAAAGAAGCTATTTCTCCTATAAAAAATATGCAGTTATCAGAACAAGATATCAAAAAGCAAGTAGAAGGATTGGGAAGTACTTTTTTGAATTTTGAAGATGCCTCTGGTAAAGTAATAAAACCACTATCTACGCCTGATGTAGAAAGAAATAAAGGAAGAGGAAAAGGTCGCTCTTAAAATATGAGCAATGAAGTTTATGATAGCAATAACATCTTTGCTCAAATATTAAGAGGTGAGTTACCTTGTGAGAAGGTACATGAAAATGAAAATGTACTAGCTTTTCGTGATAAGTACCCTGACGCACCAGTTCACATTTTAGTTATACCAAAAAATCAATATATTTCATACGATGATTTTATTCTAAAAGCTTCTGAAGAGGAGATAGTAAGTTTTTTCAAAATTGTCAGAGAAATAGCACATAAATATAATTTAGAAAAAACAGGATATAGATTAGTCACTAACTACGGTGAAAATGGAGAGCAGGTTGTACCACACTTTCACGTGCATATTTTAGGTGGTAAAAAGTTAGGAAAGCATGTAAACTCATAGTGTTATATGTTTTGTTAAATGAGCGAATATCTAACCATAGTAATCTTTATCTGCGTATCAATTGTAGTATCTTTTGCTTTAGGTATATTGCCTATGTTTCTTGCAGTGAGTAAGCCAGATAGTGAAAAACTTTCCACATATGAGTGTGGCTTCAATCCACTATCCAATGCAAGAAAAAATTTTGACATTAAATTTTACCTAGTTTCAATATTATTTATAATATTTGACTTAGAAATTGCTTTTCTTTTTCCTTGGGCTGTTTCTTTGTCTAAGATAAGCTATGGTGGATTTTGGTCTATGATGGTATTTCTTGCAATACTCACTATAGGTTTTATCTATGAATGGTGTAAAGGTGCATTAGAGTGGGAGTAGTTTATGACAAATCAAATTCTATCTAATGATGACTGGGGTCGTTATAAAAAAGAAGGGTTTCTTGTTACTAAATTTGGTGATTTAATAGATTATGTAATGAATTGGGCAAGGTCTGGTTCATTGTGGCCAATGACATTTGGTCTTGCATGTTGCGCGGTTGAGATGATGCATACTGCATCCAGCCGTTATGATTTTGATAGATATGGCATAATGTTTCGTGCAAGCCCACGTCAATCAGATGTGATGATTGTTGCTGGCACACTAACTAATAAAATGGCAGCAGCATTGCGCAAGGTTTATGATCAAATGGCAGACCCAAAGTATGTTATTTCTATGGGAAGTTGTGCAAATGGTGGTGGTTATTATCATTACTCTTATTCAGTGGTTCGTGGCTGTGATAGAATTATACCGGTTGATGTGTATGTTCCTGGGTGCCCACCAACCGCTGAGGCGTTGCTATATGGAATGCTATGCCTACAAAACAAAATAAAACGAACTCAGAATATAAAGCATGGATAAAACTGCAAGGCATATACAAAAAAAGACCAAGTGTGAGTGCATTCAAAAAGATGATGGCATTATTGTAATATATTCAACTTTAGATGAAATTGAAGAGCACCTATCCTTTCTACGCGATGATGAAAAGTGTAGGTTTGAACTATTAGTTGATATTTTTGGGGTTGACTATCCAGATCGAGAAAAGCGCTTTGAGTTAGTGTACAATTTACTCAGCATTGTGCATAATATTAGAGTACACATAAAACTTCAATTATGTGAGGGCGATATGCCTCCAAGCATAGCAAAGGTATTTAGCACAGCTTCGTGGTTTGAGCGTGAAGTGTTTGATATGTATGGAATAGAATTCTCTGATCACCCTGATTTGCGTAGGATTCTAACAGACTATGGATTCAAAGGTCATCCAATGTTAAAAGATTTCCCTCTCACTGGTTATGAGGAAGTAAGATACGATATAGAGGCAAAAAAGGTTGTATATAATCCTATAGATTTGTCGCAAGATTTTCGTATGCTTGATAGCCTATCGCCTTGGGAAGGTAAAACCATAAAAGTAAATACAAAGGAGTAGAAAATGACAGTACAAAGAAAAAAAATATCTTTAATCGGTGCAGGAAATATCGGTGGAACTCTTGCCCATATGATTGCACTAAGGGAACTCGGCAATGTTGTTTTACTTGATATTAGTGATGGAATACCGCAAGGTAAAGCACTCGACATAGCAGAATCATCCCCTATTGATGGATTTAATTCTGGTTTAACTGGAACTAATCAATACAAAGATATAGAAAATTCTGATGCAATCATCATAACAGCAGGCATTGCTAGAAAACCTGGAATGAGCAGGGATGACCTCCTGCAAACCAATGCTAAAGTAATGAAGGAGGTTGGTGAAAATATTAAGAAGTATTCTCCAAATGCATTTGTAATAGTGGTTACCAACCCTCTGGATGCCATGGTTTCAGTGGTGCATAAATTTTCAAACCTTCCAGCTAATATGGTTGTTGGAATGGCAGGAGTGCTTGATTCTTCCCGTTTTTGTTATTTTCTCGCAAGTGAATTAAATATTTCAGTTGAAGATATATCTGCTTTTGTGCTTGGAGGACATGGTGACACTATGGTACCACTCATTAATTGCACTTCTATCGCTGGCATTCCACTTACCCAAGTTATCGATATGGGTCTCATTACGCAGAAAAAAGTTGATGAAATAGTTGAACGCACTCGCAATGGCGGTAAAGAAATAGTTGATCTGCTTAAGTCCGGATCTGCATACTACGCTCCTGCATCTTCAGCTATATGCATGTTAGAGTCATATTTAAAAGATAAAAGGCGTATATTACCATGTGCTGCTTACCTTAATGGTGAATATGGTGTAAAAGATTTGTTTATTGGTGTTCCTGTAATCATTGGAAAAAATGGAGTTGAAAAGGTCCTAGAAGTTAAAATGAATGATAGTGAACAAGAAATGTTTGATAAATCTGTGAATGCAGTGAAAGAACTATTTAGGCTCATAAGTAAATCAATGGTTTTATAGAATTTCCTTGTAGCTCAAGTTTCGTAAACAGCCTAAAAAAGTTGCTTGTGGTTATTTCTGCTACTTTATCGGGTGACTCATTCCATAACTCTGCCAAACAATTCACAACATATTTTACCATTGCTGGTTCGTTCTTTTTTCCCCTATAAGGCTCAGGTGATAGATATGGTGCATCAGTTTCAACCAAAACACGTTCGCGTGGTACACCTTGTGCAATTCCTCTGAGTAAGCTCACATTTTTAAAAGTAATGATTCCAGAAAATGAAATATATAACCCTAAATCTATAGATTGATAAGCAAGCTCTTTAGAGGAAGCAAAGCAGTGCATTACTCCACCAAAAGTGCCAGTTTTCATTTCTGACCTTAACATATCGATCATCTCATTATCAGCGCTTCTTGTGTGAATAACTAAAGGTAGTCCAGTTATTCTTGACGCTTCTATATGCAATGCAAAACTTTTTTTCTGATTGTCTTTGTTGTCAGATTTATAAAAATCTAACCCAGTTTCACCGATACTAATTACCTTTTGGTTCTTGGTCAATTCAACTAATTCATCAACATGTATACACTCACCGTTTTCTATAGCAGCATCAAGCGGATGTATACCAACAGAGGAGTAGACTTGATCATAGGATGAAGAAATTTTTAATAACTTAGGAACATCGTCAATGCTTACGCATATGTTATGCAAAACCTTTACACCATTTTTCTCTGCCCTTGAAATTACTTTTGGTATTTCATCATCGGAAAAATAAATCAAGTGGCAATGAGAATCTACTATCATGAGCTTATTGTTGAGGCTTTTATTATAGAAGAAAACTCTTCTATCACTGTTTTATAAACTTCTTTTTTAAATGATATAGCACTGGCTACTAAACTATCTGTACTTTGCCAACGCCACTCTTTGAACTCTGGATGATCAGTATAATTAATATCAATATCCTTATCCTCTCCGCAAAACTTCATTAAGAACCACCTTTGCTTTTGACCAGAGTATTTTCCATTCCAGCATATTGGTATAACTTCTTCAGGCAAGTTGTAGTATATCCAATCCTTGCTTTTAGTTATAACCTTTACTTTATTAGTGCCAACTTCCTCTAGCAACTCACGTAACGCTGCTTGTTCCAGTTCCTCACCATCATCAACACCTCCTTGTGGCATCTGCCAGTAAGAGTCGCTATCAAAGCGTTTTCCAATGAAGACATGTCCTTGTCTGTTAAATAGCATTATGCCAACACAAGGACGATACTTATCTTTCTTCTCAACCACGAGTACGCTCTGTTTTTAAATGATTTGTTACAGAAGTTTTAATTAATTTTCCATTTTTTTCTTTCTTCATCTCTTCAACAATTTTCTTTGCAACTTCCTTTGCACTTAAGTTTGAGTTACCAATTTCAAGTGTACCTTCAGATATAAATAGCCTTTTCCCCTCAATTTTTTTCATAGCAAAACCCGAATCAGTAATTTTATTTTCCTGGTGCCTTTCTTCTGATTGAACACGTCTTACTAGTTCCTCATTATTACAATGTAATACTACAGGAAAAATTTTTACGCCCATTTTTTTACTTAAATTTACCACTGAGTTGTACAATCTTTGATCATAGGAATCACCCTCTATCAATTCATTTGTAAATATATAATGTTTTGATTTTATGTAGTGTTTTTCCAGTATTGCTAACATATTTTCTCTGACTGCAAAAATCTTTTTCCACAGATCATCTGGAACTTCAGCATCTTGTAATTTAACAATATCAAATATAATATTATTGAATAGATTATTGCTTACTATCACTGCACTAATGATTTTACACAGTTCCTTTGCAGTAGTAAATTTACCACTGCCTGGAAAGCCGATTAAGTAGATGAGAGCCTTGCCCATAATGAATATTAGTAAAAAGCTATTCTCAATTATATAAAAAGTATATACATTGTACATGCTAAAAACATGGTGATAAAATAGATGCAGGTAATACCTTTAACGAACAGTTGCGTTGAAAATAGTTCATATTTAGAGATTTTGGGTGTATAATTATAAGTAAATTAAATAATTTAAGATGATGACTAATGTATCCAATGATACAGAATCAATAAAAAACATGATTGTAAGTATAATAGATCAAAATAAAGGTCACGATATAGTTACTTTCGATGTGCAGAATAGAACCATTATTGCAAAATATATGATTATTACATCTGGTGATTCAAGTCGCCATGTGAAAGCGTTAGCTGAACACGTAATAAAAAGTCTCGAGCGACATGATAAAATAGATGTAGAAGGTATGGATGAAGGCAATTGGGTGATTTTGAATTTTCAAGGCATAATGGTTCACATATTCAGGCCAGAAGTAAGGGAGTATTATAAAATAGAAGAGTTATGGAACTGATTGCCTGGGCCATTCAAGTACAACTGTATAAGTATCGCACCTTTAGGATAGCTCCCCAAGAAAAGGTGTCATCCCAGTGCTTGACACTGGGATCCAGAAAACTTAATTATAAACGAGCACACTATACAACATTTTTGATGAAATTGCATGAAAAACTGGATTCCAGCGTCACACGCTGGAATGACATCATCATCGATATCTTCAATGACAATGTTCACATATAAAATAACATACTAAAAAGATTATGAAACACAAGTCCGAGTTTTTAAATTTTATCCAAGAAAGAGGGTACCTATACCAATGTACAAATATTGAAGGGTTAGATCAGCTATTATCCGAAAATAATCATATAGTCGCATACATTGGGTTTGATTGCACAGCACCAAGTCTTCATATTGGTCATCTAATGCATATTATGATGTTCCGCCACCTGCAAAAATTTGGTTACAAGTCGATAGTTTTACTTGGAGGTGGCACAACGAAAATCGGCGACCCATCCGGTAAGGATAAAGCAAGAAGCTTCTTATCTATCAAGGATATTAGCGAAAATATATCTAGTATAAAGAAAACATTGGAGAAAATGATATCTTTCGATGATGGAAAGACTGGTGCAGTTATAGTAAATAACGCAGACTGGCTGGATAGTATAAAATATATAGACTTTTTGCGTGATATAGGAATACATCTTTCAGTAAATCGCATGCTAAGTTTTGATAGTGTGAAAACTAGGCTGGATAGAGAGCAAACCTTAAGCTTCTTAGAATTTAATTACATGCTATTGCAGGCTTATGATTTTGTTGAGTTGAATAAAAAGCATGGCTGTCGTCTGCAGATTGGAGGGTCAGACCAATGGGGAAATATAGTAAATGGCATTGAGCTTGGAAAAAAGTTGAATTTACCTGAGCTGTTTGGCCTTACCACCCCTCTTTTATTGAATGCTCAAGGGGTAAAAATGGGCAAAACTGAAAGTGGAGCAGTGTGGCTTGATGATAATATGCTAAAGCCTTACGACTACTGGCAATATTTTCGCAACGTTGATGATCAAGATGTTGGACGTTTTTTGAGATTGCTCACTGATGTGTCAATTGATGAGATCAAAAAGTTAGAATCCTTAAAAGATCAGGAAATAAATGAAGCAAAAAAGGTCTTGGCAACAGAAGTGACAAAAATATGTCATGGTGACAAAGAAGCGGCACTCGCACTATCTGCTGCAGTCTCTGCTTTTGAGAATGAAGATAGCTCACTACTTCCTGATTACATCATAAAAAAAGAACAAGTTGCAAGCGGCATATCCTTAGTAGACCTACTGCATGACACCGGTTTTGAACCTTCAAAAGGCGCTGCAAAGCGTTTAATACAGGGCAATGGGTGCAAAGTTAATGATAATATTATAAACAATGTTAACTACATAATAAATTCTGAGAGCTTTAAAGGTCAGTCATTTATAAAATTATCTGCAGGAAAGAAGCGCCATATTAAAGTTGTGGTAGATTAGGTCTCGAAGTAAGAAAACAAATTTTATACAAGTGAGAAATGAGATAATGATGATATGAATGACTTAAATCAAATATATTTATCTAATCATAAGCCTATATCAAATCTCTTTTTAACCCTGGGTATTACTACATTTCGTGAAGCATTAAAATATGTACATAAACTGCCTTACGGACGTAATAACAATCGTACAGATTATTTATCGGTAATTAGTGAGAAATGTGGTACATGCAGCACAAAGCATGCACTTATTAAACACTCCAAAAATCTCTGCAGTTCTAAGTGAGTATAACTTGTTGCAAATTCCGGAAATGCACTGCTACCTTCGTTATAAAAATCGAATTATTGATATAACTTTTCCAGAAAATAGTGCCTCACTAGAACTGACAGAGGAAGAGAAAATTGAGCCCGAACATCTTGGAAACTACAGAGTAGAAAAGCATAAACAATTTATTGAGAACTGGTTACCAAAACATACCATAGAACATGGAGCAAATTTTCAAAATTCGAGAATTATGTATAAAGCGATTGGAAAGATAGTAGAAAGCGAAATTCTATTATATATAGCTAAAGTGGCTTAGGTTTACCTACAATTTGAAAAACCGTCATTCCGCTACTCGTTAGCGGAATCTATACCGCGAATGAATCTACAGATGTACGAACATTGTGCTACTAGTAGGGTGTCATGCCAGTCTGGCATCCAGGAATTTTATTAAGTTGGTGAGTATAAAAGTAGCTGTTTTATATTAAAATACGACGTTTTGATGATTATGGAAGGGTTGGATCTCAGTGCCGGAGCACTGGGATAACACCGTCTGTTATGCAAATTACCTGCTAATTGCAATGTTCGTACAGCTGTGGAATGAATCGCGGTATGACGTAGGAAAACCTTTCTTGGGTTAGCTATATCTATGCAAAGAAGCTAGATCAAGACATCATGTATAACATGTGCACGAATAAAATCCAACGCAAGCATAATCTTTCTAACCTCGTTATTTTTTTAGATCCTTCTACACCAATCCACTACCGCTAGGATATAAAGAACTTAATGACTGACTGCGCGATACTTGCAGTACTTCATCTAACTTACAACTTGGACCATCTAGTTTTTGTTGCTGATCAAATTGAGCCCCCTGCTGCTTTACTTCTTGATTAGTAGCACCATCACTTTTAAACTTTCTGGAACACTTTACAAGTGATGCAGTAGAAGACATTCCAGATACTTCTGATTCTGAGGAGGACTTCCTCTTTAGGGTACGTAGCACAGTTGCCCATTTTTTGCGCACTTCCAAACCAAGAGAAGTAAGACTTCCACCTAATCCACCACTTGGACCATACAGAGTATGGTAATATACATGTACTGGTAGATTTTATATATGTTTCTGCTGGTAAGGGGCTTTAGCTGACTGAATGACAGGAGATACCATTTGACACTTGGTTTAAGCTTTGTTAAGTTATTGCTAGTATCCTGTTTTTTTTATGGAGTCGTATTGCATGATATCAAGAAAATCTAAGATAGTCTTATGTTTGATGATACCGATAATAGGGTTTACTTCTTATGTTAATGGTCATTACTTTACTGATAGCCATATACAAAAGAGCGTTGAGGACGATTTTGAACCATTTTTCAGAACGGATCCTTCACAACCAAAGTATATTCCTGATCCTCCGAAATTGACTGAGTTCGATAGAGATATATTGAAAATTTGCGGAGATGGGGGATCATATCCAAGCGAAAAGGATTTCAGATCTTTACTTGACTCTCCAGAATATCAAGGAGTAGTGAAAGAAATATATGATAAGCTTGATCATCAAGTGATTACACCGAATGCGGCCCTAGGGGTATTTAAAGACGAGCTAACTCAAATTTGGTTTGCTGGCAAAGGAAGTAAATTTGCTAGAAGAGGAGAAAACGGAGAGACTGTAGGGTTTAGACATGTTTTTTGTGGTGAGCCAGACAAATCCAAGTTAGGAGCATCGAACAAGGAAAAATCTTGTTAAACCTGAAAGAAACTATTTTATCCAGTGCTATAACAATTTTTAAATATAATTTATTAAGAAGTATTTTTGCAGTTATAACCGGACGCTCAATGGTGCTAGAGTGCCCGTTTGGGAGCATGGTTTTGGAGGAACGGTTAAACCACTGATGGAGTCTATTACGACTACCTCGATTAGAAGATTGTATAATCTAACCGTCCCAAGCTTAAATACTTCTTCATTATAAGTTATAGGAGGTCAATTACAATGACAAAAAGTAAATTAGAGGTAATGAATCCTGATGCAGCAGGGATAGATGTTGGTTCGGCTGTACATTATGTATGTATACCCGAGAGAAGAGATGAGCAACGTGTTCAAAAATTTGGCTGCTTCACTGAAGACCTTCATAATTTAGCAAGGTGGTTAAAAAAGTGTAAAGTTACAACCGTAGCGATGGAATCAACTGGTGTATATTGGATTCCTTTGTTTCAAATACTGGAATCTTACGGTTTTGAAGTTAAGTTGGTAAATGCGCGACATGTAAAAAATGTACCTGGGAGAAAGTCAGATGTTCAGGACTGTCAGTGGTTACAACAACTACATAGTTATGGATTACTCCAAGGGTCATTTAGGCCAGATAGCCAGATATGTGTATTGCGTAGTTACGTGCGACAACGTAAGAACCTCACTGAAAGTGCATCTACACATGTTCTGCGTATGCAGAAGGCATTAATTCAAATGAATATACAACTGCATAGAGTTATAAGAGATATAACAGGAGTAACTGGTATGAAAATTATCAAGGCTATAATTAAAGGCGAAAGAGATTCTGGGAAATTGGCTCAATTCAGGGATGCACGAATAAAAAATGATCAGTCTACTATAGCAAAAGCGTTAGCTGGCGATTATAGAGAGGAACATGTATTCACGCTAAAGCAAGAATTTGAACTATATAATATTTATCAAGAAAAAATAGCAGAATGTGATAGAAATATTGAGGTCTATTACAAAACGTTTGAAACAAAATCTAACGAAAGTAAACAGTTGAGTAAGGAAAAGAATAAGCACAGAAAAAGTAAGCCTGACTTTGCTTTGCACGAGGAACTGCACCGAATAACTGGTATGGATTTTACTAAAGTTCCAGGGCTTGATATACTAAGTATACAGACTATAATTTCAGAAACTGGTATAAACCATAATAAATGGTCAACAGAAAAACACTTTTCATCGTGGTTAGGACTCAGCCCTGCCAATAAAATTACAGGAGAAAAAGTGTTTAGCACAAGAACGCGTAAAGTCATTAATCGTGCTGCGAATGCATTTCGAATGGCTGCTAATTCTGTAGGAAATAGTAAAAGTTCATTGGGTGCATACTACAGGAGATTAAAAAAACGATTAGGAGCACCAAAAGCAATAACAGCTACTGCAAGAAAAATAGCATGCATATTTTATAGTATGCTCAAATACGGACAAGAATATGTAGAAAAAGGAATGGAATACTATGAAACACGATATAAGGAGAGAGCTGTAAAAAATTTGATCAAAAAGGCACGAGAATTTGGCTATACTTTAGTGCAACAAG
>NZ_JAPQLL010000005.1:0-14246 GCF_028981865.1 Wolbachia endosymbiont of Drosophila nikananu
AGACTTGCTGCAAAATAGTGTAAAAGATGGTAAAGTATGAAAAAGAGAAATAAAAAGTGAGGGAAAATGAGTCTGAATTACCATAAAGTAAGTAAACACCCGAGAAATTTTCGAGATGTAACGGGATTGAAAATAGAAGAATTCGAAAAAATCTTGGAAAAAGTCCGTCCAGAGTGGGAAAAGCTTGAAAGACAGAAAAAGCGCCACGGAAGAATTGCTAATTTACCGACACTGGAAGATAAAATGTTGTGCGTAATTTTGTATTATCGGACCTACATAACCCACAGATTTTTAGGCTGCCTTTTCAACTTACATAATGCGAATATTTGCCGACTTTTGAAGAAAATGGAGCCACTGTTGGCAAAAAAAATTACTATAAAAAAGGACAGAACCCTAACGCCAGAGAGGATTTTGAAGATACTGGCAGATGTTACAGAGCAGCAGATACAGCAGCCAAAAGAAAGCAGAAAACGGAAGAAAAGTTACTCTGGCAAGAAAAAAGTGCACACGATGAAAACAGAAATTGTGATCGAAGAAAGAGGGCAAATTTTATCGGTTTCAAGATCTCACCGTGGGAGAATTCACGATTTTCGGATAAGAAAACAGGAGAAATTGCTGCCTACAGACAGTATAAAGCATGCCGATTCTGGCTATCAGGGATGGAAAAATTGCAAAGTAACGTTGTGATACCATACAAAAAATACCGAAAGAAGCCACTAACTGAGGAGCAAAAGGAGCACAACCGAGAGTTGGCATCATTTAGGATGAGGGTCGAAAATAAGATACGAGAATTGAAAATATTCAAGATTTTGTCGCACGTTTACCGTAACTTTCAGAAAAAATATAACATGAGATTTAATATTATTGAAGGTTTGGTGAATTTGAGGCATGGGTTTTAGCCTGCTGCTATTTTAGCCTAATTCACCCTGAAATTAGTATATACCTTTTCGCAGCAGGTCTGATGTCATCCGAGTAGCTTGACTACTTGGATCCAGGAAAAAGAGTGATGTCATGAAAGTAGCACCTATGATGTCATTCCAGTGCTCCTTTCTTGTCATCCCAGTGCCCAGACACTGGTTCTATGCAACTTAATTAAAAACGTTTGTTTTAGCGTAAGACAACTACCTTTAGCTCATCAGCTTAGTTATAAGCAAAATTTCTGGATTCCAGACTGGAATGACGCCATTTGCTGTCTTCAAAAATGAATGTTCGTACAGCTATGGATTGGACACGGGTGGTTTAAAAAAGGCATTAGGACACAGGTTAAGGTAAAACTACTATAAGGACTATCTTGTACATTGGAATCAGCTCCCTGATCTAACAAGCATTGGACTAGTGGTGCACGTGCAGCACTTTTCCTGCATTGAATGGCAATGTGCAGTAGTGTTGTTTCTACTTCATAACCATCATCTAATTTGAATCTGAAGTTTGGATTAAATTCACTACTTTTCCATTCTTCATATACATTATTAAGTTCTTCTCTCAGCTAATTTTTTATTTCATCATAAATCTCAATAGAATCACCCTTACCAGAATCAATGGTGTCACTTATTCTTGCTAATATATTGTCAAACTTTTTGAATTGAGATGTATCTTGTGGTGCCATATTACCAACCTCTAGAATAAAATTATTTAATTATACAATAAAACTAAAGGGAATCAAGTCCAGCACTTATTCAGGAAACAATAGCTTAAAAAGAGACTTAGTGTTAAATTTCTAATAGATTACTTATAAAAATAAATCTTATGGAAAGCAGAGCTTGGTTCATTTGGCTGATCAGTAACTTGGTTGTTATATTCAGCAATATGCAGATAATTTATACTTTTATAAGTGTGAATCTCGAAAAAGAACTTAGACTGACAATTACGCAAGTTGCGCTAGCTAACTCAGTATATACTTGGACTTTTGCCATCTTACAATTTTTTAGTGGGGCAACGTTTAATGTTTTTTCCAGTAAAAAAATTTATTCTTTCTCGTTATCAACTATAATCCTCGGGTTTCTTATCCTTGTTAACGGTAACAATTTTTCCCATTTGATTTTGTCTCAAGTGTTGATTGCAACTGGAGCATCATTTGGTTTTATTGGTGCTGCTCATACAAGTAGCATATGTTTTTCCGCCGCCCAATTTGGACTAATGTTTTCACTAGTGCAGACAATTTCAAGCCTTTCTGCACTGATAATTCAAATATTGTTCTCTAGCTTGCTTGCCGAAGGTGCAGATTGGAAGAATCTGATTGTATGCATAATACTGTTTGGTGTGTTGATATTTGTACTTACGCTTTTTTGTCCAAACACACTTCCAGAAAGCAGTTCAGAAGAATGCACAATACAAAACTCTATAAGAACAGTAATGTTCACAGTGCTAAAATTAAGAGATATCTGGATAACTTCAGTGGTGGGTGCTATTACTTTTGGAACATTTTTAGCACTTAACACCCTGTGGGCTCCAAGGTTACTGGGCAACTCAGAACTCAATACAATGGAGTCAGGTATAGCAACCGCAATACTATGGCTTGGTCTTGCAGTTGGTGCTCCAATTGCAGATCGAATCTCAAACTTATTTAAAAATAGGAAATATGTAATTTCTGCTTTTGCTTTATTGCAAGGCGTCTCAATTATTATTTTACTATGCAGCCATTTAACAGTCCACGTTGTGTACTTTTGTATGTTAATGTTCGGGTTTTTTGCGGGAGGACATATGCTTAATTTTACTGTCGGCGGCGAGATTGTGAAACGAAAATACATTAGCACATCATCATCCATTATCAATGGGTTTATGTTTATTGTCAGCGGAATTATAGTGTCAATGCTAGCACTTTTTACAAATCATCAAATGGCGCTTTTTGCAATATTTGCAATGTTGGCAGTTGCTAGTATTTTAAATTATGCTACAGAAGAGACGTACCCTAAAAAATAGGGTAGCTGAATCTTGAGTCGATTGCTATATTATATTTACGTATTATAATATTTATCAATAATGGATCACGTTACAATAAAAGACACAACAGTAACTAAGGCAACAATAGCTGAAAATATAAACCAAGAAATAGGATTATCAAAAGAAGACTCTGCTTCGATAATAGATGATATATTGAACGAAATAAAGACAAGCTTGGCAAAGGATGGAATAGTAAAAATATCGTCATTTGGAACATTCTTGGTTAAGAAAAAGAAGGAAAGACCAGGAAATATACCAAATACATCAGAGAAAGTGATGATTCAGGCAAGAAGTTTAATTTCTTTTAGGCCTTCAAAAATTATAAAAAAATTAATCAATAATTAATGAATAAGGAAAAATTATTTTATACGATTGGGGAAGTAGCTGAAGAGCTACATTTGGAACAGCATGTTTTAAGATTTTGGGAAGGTCAATTTCATCAAATTAAGCCTACAAAGCGTAAAGGAAGAAGGCTATATGATCGTAAGTGTATAGAGGCCATAAAGAAAGTAAAACACATGCTATATGATAAAGGATATACAATAAAAGGAGTGCAAAAAGAATTTGGTAATGATATAAGAGTCACAAAGAATTTGTTGCAAGAACTTACCGATTTGAGGGATTATTTAACTAGTAAAATAAATAACGAGGAAAGTAACGAACAGGTGTGAAACACTACGTCTCGCTAAAATTTTGGAGTTTTGTGAGAGTTGATATATCTAAAATGTGGCATATAGCTTCATTTCTTATATTATTAGCAATATTAATAGGCTGTGGCCTGCAAAAACCTGCACCTGTGCTGCTTAAAGGCGAAGAATTTTACGGAAAAAGAGAGCTGGAATATGCAAGAGAGTACCATTTAATTAGGGAGCCTTTAATAAAAAAAGAAAATAGAAAAGCCATCATAAACAGGATATACAGAGATAATAATGATACGCAAAACGCGGGGGTAAATTGTAAATTTGTAATGCCAGTTAAAGGTACAGCTACGTCTTCTGATGAAACGTGTAAGGATGGCATAAAAATTGCTGCTCAAAATGGAACGAATGTAGTTGCCTCTGCACCCGGCAAAGTGGTATATGTAGGCAAAGGGCTGAGATGGTATGGAAATTTAATTATAGTAGAACACAAAGATAATTACATGACTGTGTACTCCTATTTAAAAAACATACATGTTGAAATTGGTGATAAAGTAAAACAGGGTCAAGTAATTGGGTCTGCAGGTAAGTCAAGTACGCAGGATAAAGATCCGCAGATGTGCTTTACAATACGGCATAACGGTCAAGCGGTTGATCCTTTGAAGCATATGAACTGTAATTGAATTTGGATTTATATGAAATATGATTTTAAAAACGTTGAAAAATTTTATCAAGATAAGTGGAATTTTTCTGTAAGCGAAAGTAGCAAGCAAGAGAAATGTTACGTGTTGGAGATGTTTCCATATCCATCTGGTAAAATTCACATGGGACACCTGCGCAACTATGCAATAGGAGATGTAATAGCACGTTATAAGAGAGCTTGCGGATTTGAGGTCTTGCACCCAATTGGCTGGGATGCGTTTGGATTACCAGCTGAAAATGCAGCAAGGGACAATAATATTAGCCCTGCGGCATGGACGAAAGAGAATATAGATAGTATGCGTGCGCAGCTTAGATCTATAGGTCTTTCTTATAACTGGGAGCGTGAACTCTCCACATGTGAGCCTGATTACTACAAACACGAACAAAAATTTTTCCTGGATTTTTTAAAGCATGGGCTTGCCTATCGAAAAGAGTCATGGGTTAACTGGGACCCGGTAGACCAAACAGTGCTTGCAAATGAACAAGTAGCCGATGGAAAAGGATGGCGGTCAGGCGCCGTTGTTGAAAAACGTAAGTTATCCCAATGGTTTTTAAAGATTACTGATTTCGCTGAAGATTTACTCAAGTGCTTGCAAGATCTAAAAAATTGGCCAGAAAAAGTCAAAACAATGCAAGAGCGCTGGATAGGGAAATCTGAAGGGGTCACCATAGAGTTTGAAATAGTTGGTCTAAATAAGAAATTAAAGATTTTTACAACTTCTCCTCATACTTTATTTGGAGCTTCTTTTCTTGCGGTAGCAGCAGAGTACCCTATTGTGCAGGATCTTAAGGACAAAGAAATACGAGACTTTATTGATAACATAAAGGCAAAGGGAGAGAATGGCGAAAAAATAGGAGTTTACACCGGATTAAACGTCAAGCATCCATTTCTTGATAAGGAATTGCCGCTTTACATAGCGAATTTTGTGTTGATGGAATATGGGGAAGGCGCGATTTTTGGTTGCCCTGCACATGATCAGCGTGATTTTGAATTTGCACAGAAATATGATTTGCCGATTATTCCTGTAGTTCGTGAAGAGGGTGCACAAGCCACAGAGACCTTAAAAAAAGTATACACCGGCAATGGGGTAATGTTCAATTCTGAATTCTTAAACGGATTAACTGTCAGCAAAGCAAAGGAAGTAGCCATTAAAAAGCTTGAAGAAAAAGGAATAGGCAAGAAAACGATAAACTATCGTTTACATGATTGGGGAATTTCAAGGCAACGTTATTGGGGATGCCCTATACCTATAATATATTGTAAGGATTGCGAAACTGTTCCAGTGCCAGAAAAAGACCTTCCTGTGGTTCTACCTGCAGATGTAGAATTTACAAGTGGTGGCAATCCGCTGGATAAGCACCCAACTTGGAAATTCGTTGATTGCCCAAAATGTGGAAAGCAAGCAGAGCGTGAAACTGATACATTCGATACCTTTTTTGAGTCTTCCTGGTATTTTGCTGCATTCTGTAGTGAAGACAAATCAATAGACAAAAATGCATGTAATCGTTTTATGCCTGTTGATTATTATATAGGTGGGATAGAACATGCAATTCTGCATTTGCTTTACTCACGATTTTTCTGCCGTGCTTTAACCAAATGTGGCTATTTTGATATTAAAGAGCCTTTCTCTACTTTAATCACTCAAGGAATGGTCTGCCATGCAACTTATAAAGACGAAAATGGTAAGTGGCTATTTCCCGCAGAAGCAAAAGAGTTGATTGCACAAGGAGCTAAGGTTCAAGTGGGCAAAGTTGAAAAAATGAGCAAGTCGAAAAAGAACACAGTTGATCCAAATTTTATCATAGAAAAATATGGTGCTGATACTGCTCGCTTGTTTGTGTTGTCCGACACTCCTCCAGAAAAAGATATGGAATGGTCCGATGATGGCGTGGAAGGTTGTTTTCGTTATGTAAATAAATTGCAGCGTATGGTCATGCAGCTGAGACCTGTAAATATACACTATGGTAATGAAAGTATTACGGGTGGACTTCTAGAGTACAGAAAAAAAATTCATAAACTCTTACACAGACTTACAGATGATTTGGAAAACTGCAGATTAAACTGTGTAGTGGCAAAATTTCGTGAGATGACGAATTTAATAGCTGAAATAGATGTAAAAACTGGAAAATCTCTTATTGATGAAGGTATATGTATATTAATTAGAGTAATCGAACCATTCATACCACATCTAGCTGAAAGCCTATGGCAAGAAATAGGAGGTCAACCTTGGCCAAAAGCTGATGAATCATTATTAGTTGACGATACGGTAACTATAGCAGTACAAGTCAATGGAAAGTTACGTGCAACAATTGAAGTGACAGTTAACTTACCTCAAGAAGAATTAAAAAAAATAGCGATAGACTCTGTGTCCAGTAAGATCGGTCAAAGCAAAGTTCGCACTGTATATGCTGTACCAAATAAGATAGTAAATATAGTTATATAAAAAATCCGAGTGTATCTGTTCAGGCAATGGCATCAACTTAAGGGAAAATATCAGTGATAGTGTATAAAATTTCTCTCTAAAATTTTTACCATTAAATTACCCAAAAGCTGCAATAAACAGCACTTTTGTTTCTGTTTTATAGTATTTTCAAAAGCGAATGATAAAGGTATAATATGTTCTATACCGAGAATATGCACGAGCTCCAAGAGGAGAAAAAATATATGCTGATGTTCCAGGAAAAAAGTGGGAAAGAGTGAGTATAATAGGTGGATGGATTAAAAGAAGTTTATTGCACCAATGACCTTCACAGGAGGGTTTAATAAAGATGTATTTAATGTATGGTTAGAGCGAACCACAATTGCATGTTTCAATATATCAGAGTTACCGGTTGTTCCAAACTCCTATACGAGGTCATCACATTTTGTGAGCCACGCCGGTGGCAGAATCTGGGTCACGAGGTCTTCTTCCTACACTCCATGTAAGAGCAGAAAGTGCCTCAAAAGAACTGTCACCTATCAACTCTGAAAAGTTATTATCTTCTCTTGCTTTCAACCAAGCAATACTTATTCATATCATCTGGGTAAGGTCACAGTCATATAATAAAAGACCAAGGACGTAAGTATTTCTTTCCTTTTGCAGAAGGATATTGTCACTTATTTACTTAACAATTCAAAAAACTTGAAAGAATAAAGATAGCTATTGAAATTATCTTGATTTACATCAGTTATCCAAGTTTGACATTGAATACTTAACACTTCCTCTATTAACGCCTTTCTGTAATGTTTATCCAGATGAGACATTATATCATCAAGTAGAAGAAGTGGTGCCCTATTGTAATGAATACACCTTGCTTTTACACTGGATAAAATAATAGAAAGCAGTAATAACTTTTGTTCTCCAGTGGAGCACAGATTTATTGGTACGTTTCTTTTTTGACAAAAAACCCGAAAATTATCGTTATGCACACCAAGGGTTACTCTACCAGTCAATGAATCTTTTTCTCTGTTTTCCTTTAGACGATTCTGAAAATATTCTGCAGTATCGTCCAAAGTTAGCTGGCTGCTGAATTTTAAACTTGCCTTCGGAAAAAGCTTACTGGAATGGTTATCAATTGTATCTTGTAATATTTTTAAAACAGAAGATCGCATATGTAAAATACTAACTGCATTAACGGCCATTATGTTTTCAAGACTAGAGAACCAGTTTTTGTTCAAAATGTTCTCCCTCAATAGTTTACTTCGCTCATGTTTAGCTTTTCTATATTTCATGTAGCAGCAAGTGTAATTTTCTTCAAACAGTGAAACTATACGGTCTAAAAACTTTAATCTGTCACTTGGAGAATTAAGAAGAACATAGTCCATTTGTGGAATCAGCCATATTACATTGGATATCTTATACAGAGATGAATAACTTGATTGCGTTTTTCCATCAATTTGTATTAGTTTCTTATCAAAACTCTTTGCGATACCAATTGAATTAAAATCCGTTCCATTAAAAAAATCATAGTGCACTGCCCAATCTTCATTACTGAATCTATTTTGTATCTCACTGGCTTTTGCTTTTTTCATTCCATTGCTTTTAGCAAGCAACGAGATTGCTTCAAGTATATTAGTTTTACCAATACCATTTTCGCCAGTTATTACAACTGAGCTATCATCTGAATCCAGCTCAAAGTTTGAGTGGCTACGAAAATTATGTAATTTCAGCTTTTTTATGTAGCAATGGGTAGCCATTAACCTATTCTTTAGTTTACATTCTCCTTACTTCTTCCAGAACCTCATCAACATGCCCACTAACTTTTACATTTTTCCAGATCTTCACTACTTTACCTTTTTTATCTATTAAAAAAGTAGTGCGCTCTATTCCCATATACTTTTTGCCAAACATACTTTTCTCTACCCAAACACCATATTTTTCCAACATTTCAGCATTCTCATCAGAAACTAAAGAAAATGGCAGAGAATATTTTGCTTTGAAGTTAGCATGGCGCTTAACACTATCTTTTGATACACCAATTATCACTGTGTCAAAGGAAGAAAAATCATCTATTTTATCTCTAAAGCCTTTTGCCTCCATCCTACAACCCGGAGTATCGTCTTTAGGATAAAAATAAAGAACTACATTTTTTTTATCAAAAAATTCACTTAATGATAAATTTTCACCAGAATCTGTTGGTAAGCTAAAATCAGGTGCATTATTTCCTACTGCTAATTCCATATCTTGCTCCATTAATAACACTTTTACGGTATTATAGTAATATGGTGCATTATTTCCTACTGTTAATTTCATATCTCGCTCCATTAATACCACTTCTGTGGTATTATAGTAGTATGGCACATTATTTCCTACTGTTAATTCCATACTTTGCTCCATTGATAACACTTTTATCTATAGTAGTATATTGTAGTTAGAGTATCAAATTTTATATATAGCTAACAGATAAGATTCTTGATGGGGGCTTATTGATAAGTTTCTGCCTTGTATCTTGTAAAAAGCATCTAATGCTTTAAGCTTAAGCATTGTAAGTCATGCTCATTAGTTTCCTCATCTCTTTGGCAATACAACAAAGGTATCCCAGACTGGGATGATACCCTACTTAACCGCCATACTGCCGCGGTATCTCTTAGCCGCTAACACATAGCGAAATGACGAAGTTATCGTCATGCCACCGCGAACCGTCATACCGCCGCGGCGCTAACAAGAGATCCCGCTGCGGGATGACAGCAATCCTACGTCATACCGTCACGGCGCTAACACATAGCGGGATGACGAATTGCTTAACCGTCATACCGCCGCGGTATGACGTAGGGAAACCTTTCTTGGGTTAGCTATAGAAACTCTCATCGCTGCCTTTTTGTTAACAGTGGTGTTGCTAATGCTAGACTTCAAGTTACTGCAAAAAAATGTTTTAAAACATAGTGATATCTTGACTTTATCTAGTTAATACTCCAAATTATAAAAAACAGATAGTTCTATGACGGCAAGTCTATTACAAGGCAAAAAGGGGTTAATAACTGGAATAATAAATAAGAGATCGATAGCATGCGGTATAGCAAAAGCTCTCTCAGAGCACGGGGCAGAACTTGCAATCACCTACCAGAATGAAATAATAAAAGAAAAACTATCACCAATAGCAGATGAATTAAATGTGGAGCTAATATTACACTGTGACGTTTCAAATGAAAAAATCATAGATAACGCTTTTGAAATAATAAAGAAAAAATGGGGTACTCTTGACTTTTTGGTGCATGCAATAGCATTCTCCGATAAAAATGAGTTAGATGGTAAATATGTCAATACTTCACTGAATAACTTCCTCAATGCAATGCATATATCGTGCTATTCTTTCACTGCTTTAGCGCAAAGAGCTGAAAAAATGATGTCAGGTGGTGGTAGTTTACTTACTTTATCTTATTATGGTGCTGAAAAAGTTATGCCAAACTATAACGTTATGGGTTTATGTAAAGCAGCACTTGAAGCAAGTGTAAAATATATAGCATGTGATCTCGGGCCACAAAATATCAGAGTAAATGCAATTTCCGCTGGTCCAATCAGAACTTTAGCATCTTCTGGAATAAGCGATTTTCACTTCATATCAGAATGGAATAGAAATAATTCTCCGCTTAGACGCAATGTTACAATAGAGGATGTTGGCAAGGCAGCGTTATACTTATTAAGCGACTTAAGTAGTGGCACTACTGGAGAAATTTTGCACGTCGATTCAGGATATAACGTTGTGGGAATGAAGGTGGTTGACTAACAAAGCACTAGTTCCTTCGGGTTCATACACAACTCTATCAGGAGTTTTGTGACTGTGATTGCAGAAAACATCGAACATAAAATTCCTATTGATAAAGTGACAGAAAAGCCTCTAATCGCTCCGCTGCCAATAATGAACATTATTCCTGCAGCAATTAATGTAGTGATATTTGAATCCAGTATTGTCTTTATAGCATTTTTAAACCCTTCTTCAATAGCACGTTCCACTCTCTTGCCAGATTTGATTTCCTCGCGAATTCGCTCAAATATTAAAACATTTGCATCCACCGCCATACCGACAGTGAGTGCAATACCTGCAATCCCAGGTAAAGTTAGAGTTGCTTCAAGCAGAGTGAGAATTGATAATATAAGAATTACATTAGAAAAAAGCGCAACAGAAGCTAATATACCTAATTTGCCGTAAGTGATAATTATAAATAAAGCCACGGCTATAATAGAGATTGTTGCTGCCATTTCCCCTGCCTTTATTGATTCTTCTCCAAGACTTGGGCCAATGTTTTTTTCTTCAATTATTTTAAGTGGTGCTGGCAGTGCTCCAGATTTTAAAAGTATTGCAAGTTCGCTTGCTTGTTTTTCAGTGAAATTACCGCTAATTTCTCCCTCTCCATTTAAAATTTGCTCACGTATTGTAGGTACTGTTAAGACTGTGTTATCCAAAACAATTGCAAAAGGTTTTCCCATATTTTCTTTAGTGATTTTCGCGAATCTTTTACTCGCTATGCTGTCAAATTTAAAGTGCACTGTTGGTTTACCTAAGTGACCAAATCTAACTGATACGTTAACCAGCGAATCGCCACCTATTTCAGTTTTGCGGAATATTGGATAAGAATTACCTAAAGAATCCTTGAGCATGACAGTAGTTTCGTGATCTATATCCTGCACCTTGGCTATGTTAGTGTTTGCCAAATGAAAAGTTAGTTTAGCAGTTTTGCCAAGCAGAGATTTTATCTGCTTGGTGTCTTCTACTCCAGGCACCTGCACTAATATTTTATTCTGTCCTTGTTTTTGAACGCTGACTTCCTTTGTGCCAAGCTTGTCCAAACGGCGCTGGACATTGTTTATTGATTCTGCAGCTACTTCACTGATCAAAGAATTTTTATAATGGGGTTTATACGAAATGAGAATTGAAGAATCTTTTCTATTTAGCTCTAAATTTGGATTTATCGCATTAATCAACACAGATGCTTTTTTATAATCATCAATATTATTTAAAGTTACAACGCTATTTTGTACGTTAGATTCAATATTTTTTGTTAGCAATGTCTCTTTTATCTCACCTGCTAGCATGCTTAGCTTTTCCTTAAAATAGAAATCTAAGTCTATGTTTAAGAGCAAAGATGCCCCTCCTTTCAGGTCAAGGCCTAAGTTTATTCTTTTTTTCGAAATAAAAAGCTTATTATCAAAGAGATTTGGCAGTGTTATGTATAAAGCAAGTAAACAAATGCATAACACTGAAAAAGATTTGACTATAAGCCTGTTGTACATAAGTTGTAGGTTTAAAATTATAATAATTGATTGTAGACTAATTTTATGTACTGTTTAAGTTAAATTTAGATACATGTTAATCAGAATAGGTACCAGAGGAAGCAGTCTTGCAGTTGCCCAGGCTTTGGAAGCAAAACAAAAGTTGCTGGACTCTTTTCCTAACTTATCTATTGAAATTGTTAAGATAAAAACTTCTGGAGATAAGTATGCAAACGCAAATCTTGCTGAAATAGGAGGTAAAGGATTATTCATTAAAGAAATTGAGGCTGAATTGCTCGAAAATAATATAGATATGGCAGTTCATTCGCTAAAGGATGTGCCTGCGTTTTTCTCAGGGGGTTTAACAATTCCTTGTGTTTTAGAAAGGCTAAGTCCATGCGATGCGTTTATTTCTCATAAACACAATAGCCTTGAGTCTTTGCCACAGCAGGCTACTATTGCCACTTCTTCAATAAGAAGAAAAGTTCAGTTGTTAAATGTTAGACCAGATTTAAATATAGTACCGCTACGTGGAAATGTAACAACTAGATTGCAAAATCAAAGTTTTGATGGAATAATTTTAGCTGAAGCTGGACTTATAAGATTAGAAAAGCATCACTTAATTATAGAGGTATTGCCACCAAAAGTTATGTTAAGTGCAGTGGGACAGGGAGCGATTTGTATTCAATGTAGAAGAAATGATGTAAAAATTATCGATCTTTTAGAAAAAATTAATAATAATATGTCTTTTATAAGAGTGAAATCAGAGCGCAGTTTTATGAAGACAGTGAATGGTTCATGTTTTACACCACTTGCAGCTTTGGCTGAATATGTGAACGGAAATATGCTACATCTTTGTTGTATGTTAGCAAGTGGAAAAAATATATACTTCACTGAGCGCACTTCATTTATAGAAGATGCGGAGAAAATGGGTGTGGATGCAGGACTAGAGTTGAAATCAAAATGCTTATAAGCTTACCTAAAGTACGTGGAGTCTATCGTTATGACATCTTAATGTCTAAAGCGACGTGGTTAAACGTCGGTGGACGAGCTGATGTGTTATTTAAACCATGTGATATTGAAGATTTAACATACTTGATTAAAAATACTGAACTGCCAGTTAGTGTTATTGGTGCAACATCCAACATAATAGTACGAGATAGTGGCATTCGAGGAATAACAGTAAAATTAGGTAAGGAGTTTGCATATATTAAAAGTAAGGGTAACAACTCTATTGTTGCAGGTGGTGCTGCGCTGCTCAGGAACCTTGCTTACTTTGCAGGAGAGCAACAAATTAGTGGACTCGAGTTTCTAGTTGGAATTCCAGGAACAGTTGGTGGCGGAATAGAAATGAATGCAGGTGCGTATGGTAGTGACATCGCAAGCGTTGTACAATCCATAAAAGCAGTGAACCTAGAGGATGGGAACCTATATAAGTTCTCCAGCGAAGAAATGGGGTATTTTTACCGTGGACATAGCCTAAAAGGAAATTGGATTTTTGTTGAAGCTGAGTTTAAAGGAGTAAACTCAGAGTATGAGCTTATATTGCAAAGGTTAAAGGAAATTGTTGAGAAAAAAAATAAAAGCCAGCCAATAAGAGGAAAAACTGCTGGGTGCATATTCAAAAATCCAAAAAACTACCGAGCATGGGAGTTAATTGATAAATCTGGCTGCCTAGGATTAAATATTGGTGGAGCTAGAATCTCTAAGAAACATTGTAACTTCTTGCTCAATTACGATAATGCAACTGCATCTGACTTGGAAAACCTTGGCAACAGAGTAAAAGATGCAGTGAAGGATAAATTTAATGTTGAACTTGAGTGGGAGATAAGGGTTTTGGGTAGCGCTATTAGACAGTTTTTATAGCTTCTGTATATTCTAATTTTTTCTAATGACTCAGCATGATCGTAACCTTTCACACTTAATTAAACAGAATAAATTCTGTAATTTTGGGATGTTGAAAAATTTACCTTACGTTGTTATTCCAGCGCATAACGCTGAAATCCAGATTTATAGAAACGAAAAAACTTGCTTGACAAGCCTCGCCAGCCCCCTTATTATGAAACTGAAGGTATTCAGTTATCTTCATCTGTGCAGATTAAACAGCAAGAAAACAACGTAGTTGGCGTCTTATTTTTAATTTTTTGCACTATGTGCACCTTATGTCTTCACAACATTTCTGGGTTTTTACCTATATAAGCTGAAACGCGCTTATAAGTCGTTTAATACAGTATAGTACGCCAATTTGCAGGATTAGAGAGTGACAACTAGCTAACAC
>NZ_JAPQLL010000006.1:0-6251 GCF_028981865.1 Wolbachia endosymbiont of Drosophila nikananu
AGACTTGCTGCAAAATAGTGTAAAAGATGGTAAAGTATGAAAAAGAGAAATAAAAAGTGAGGGAAAATGAGTCTGAATTACCATAAAGTAAGTAAACACCCGAGAAATTTTCGAGATGTAACGGGATTGAAAATAGAAGAATTCGAAAAAATCTTGGAAAAAGTCCGTCCAGAGTGGGAAAAGCTTGAAAGACAGAAAAAGCGCCACGGAAGAATTGCTAATTTACCGACACTGGAAGATAAAATGTTGTGCGTAATTTTGTATTATCGGACCTACATAACCCACAGATTTTTAGGCTGCCTTTTCAACTTACATAATGCGAATATTTGCCGACTTTTGAAGAAAATGGAGCCACTGTTGGCAAAAAAAATTACTATAAAAAAGGACAGAACCCTAACGCCAGAGAGGATTTTGAAGATACTGGCAGATGTTACAGAGCAGCAGATACAGCAGCCAAAAGAAAGCAGAAAACGGAAGAAAAGTTACTCTGGCAAGAAAAAAGTGCACACGATGAAAACAGAAATTGTGATCGAAGAAAGAGGGCAAATTTTATCGGTTTCAAGATCTCACCGTGGGAGAATTCACGATTTTCGGATAAGAAAACAGGAGAAATTGCTGCCTACAGACAGTATAAAGCATGCCGATTCTGGCTATCAGGGATGGAAAAATTGCAAAGTAACGTTGTGATACCATACAAAAAATACCGAAAGAAGCCACTAACTGAGGAGCAAAAGGAGCACAACCGAGAGTTGGCATCATTTAGGATGAGGGTCGAAAATAAGATACGAGAATTGAAAATATTCAAGATTTTGTCGCACGTTTACCGTAACTTTCAGAAAAAATATAACATGAGATTTAATATTATTGAAGGTTTGGTGAATTTGAGGCATGGGTTTTAGCCTGCTGCTATTTTAGCCTAATTCACCCTGAAATTAGTATATACCTTTTCGCAGCAGGTCTTAAGAAGCTTTGTAGATGAGGAGAGGATAAAGTATCTCAAACTATATAATCTATCCTAAAGGCAAAATTCGCTATGCACTGTACAGATTCCGCTAACAGATAGCGGAATCACAAGTTTTTACTTACCCAACAGTTGACTTACTATTTTCATTAGAGCAGGTTTCTGCCTTTAGCTCATCCATAATTGTTTGAACCTCAGGAAGCATTTGATGTTTTTCGTAATCTGATTCATATGTTCCCCTTTTATCAGAAACTTTATATTCGTTTTCTTGATAAAGTGAATATAAAAATCCAACTCCAAAAATAACAATTGATGCAAGTGCCATGTATTCAAGTGGTCTTTGCACTTTTTCTCTTAAATCAAAATATCGAGATAACAGAATCAGAGCACAAGATGCTATCACTACTGCACCAGAAGCAAATTTATTTTCTCTAAAATGCTTTTGATTGTGACTCTGTTCATAATTTCTATAAATAGTTGTGGCATGAGCTTGAAGCCTTTTTTCTCCATCTTTTTCCTTACCATCTAATATTGACGTAATAAATTTTCTAAAACTCTCTTCACCAGTTTCCTGTTTCCATAAGTTTAATTGTTTACTCATAGTTTAACCTCATATTAATAAATATAGTTTATTATACACAACATTTATAATAAATGTCAAGAATAGTATATTTATAAATAATATACTATAATTTCTTAAGCATTTTTTTAAGTAGTTAGCTGTAGCTAAAATAATTGAGATTTACCGAAACAAACTTATGAAACAATTGAAGTTAGCGCATGACCAGATTTTGTTTAACTGGACCCTATAGCCAACCAAAAGAATTTACAAGTTGGACAGTATGGGTAGTGTGATACTGCAAAACGCTATTTCTCAAAAAACCAACAATTGCAATCATTGGTTCTACAGGTATAATCTGTTAAAGTTTACACGAGTCTCATGAATGATAGAAAAAGAAGAGCAGTTTAGTTTTACATCAGAAAACCTCAAGAAAGCAGGAAAGTTTATAGAGATGTATCCTAAAGGCAGAGAAGGTAGTGCTGTCATGCCTTTACTATATCTGGTTCAAGAGCAATGCGGATGGGTTTCTGAACCTGCTATGCGTTATGTTGCTGATATGCTGCATATTCCACATATTCGTGTATATGAAGTGGCAAATTTTTACACCATGTATAATTTAAAACCAGTAGGCAAATATCTAATACAAATTTGTAGAACAACTCCTTGCTGGTTGTGTAATAGTGAAGAAGTTTTAAATACCTTTAAAAAGAAACTTGGAATCAATATCGGTGAGACTACTAAAGACAATCTGTTCACTTTAAAAGAAGTTGAATGCCTAGGTGCATGCGTTAATGCTCCCGTTGCGCAGATCAATAATGACTTCTATGAAAATCTTACTCCTGAGAAAGTAGAAAACATCATAACAGAACTTTCAGGCAAATAGATGAAAGAAGAATTTGCATTCAAGATAATCAAGCAATCAGGTTCTGCAAAAGTTGGAACAATTAAAACTCCAAATGGAAGCGTAGAAACACCCGCTTTTATATTCTGTGCAACAAAAGCTGCTATTAAAGCTGCAGATATTGAAAGAATAAGTGAAGCTGGTACCCAAATCATACTTTCTAACACCTATCACCTAATGCTTCAACCAGGAGAGAATACTGTTGCAAAACTTGGTGGTTTGCACAAGATGATGGGATGGAATGGGCCAATGCTAACTGACTCAGGTGGATATCAGATATTTAGCTTAGGCCACGGATCAGTTTCGGAAGAGATAAAAGGAATAAGAAAAAAACAAAAAACTTTGATCAAAATTAATGAGGATGGGGCAATTTTTCGTTCTTACATTAATGGTAAAACTTATTGCTTAACTCCTGAAAAATCTATAAAAATTCAACAAAAATTAGGTGCAGATTTAATCTTAGTCTTAGATGAATGTACTCCATTTCACGTAAGCAAAGAATACACAGCAAAATCAATGCTCATGAGCCACAGATGGGCTGAACGTTCTTTAAATGAATTTGAAAAAAACAATAATGGCAAGCAGGCACTGTATGGAATTAGTCAAGGTGGAGTGTATCAAGATTTACGTAGAGAAAGTTGTAATTTTATTAACGATTTGCCATTTTTTGGTCAAGCAATAGGTGGATCACTTGGTCAAAGTAAAGAGCAGATGTACGATGTAGTTTCTTTTACTATGGACCATCTGAAAAAAGATAGGCCTACTCATTTGCTTGGTATTGGTGGAATTGTGGACATCTTTCGCGGAGTTAGTCTTGGAATTGATACGTTTGATTGCGTGCATCCAACCCGTTTAGCAAGGCATGGTGGTGCGCTTATTAAAGTAAAAAATAGAGATTCTATTTCTTCAAAGTGCAAAGAACATATTAATTTGCGAAATCAACGATTTGAACTAGATGATAACCCAATTGAAAGTGACTGTTTATGTTTTACCTGCAGAAAACATTCAAGAGCTTATATACACTATTTACTGAAAGCTAAAGAGCTTCTGGCTCACACGCTCGTTACCATTCATAACGTTTTCTTCATGAATAAGCTGATGGAATCAATAAGGCAGGCAATATTAGACGATAGATTAGATCAGGAGAAAAATAATTGGATTAGTGAGATACCATTGCACTGTGAATTATATACCTAGTTCATATTTTTTCTACGCTTATTTTATATTCCCTAAAACAGAAAAAGCCTTCCTCTTCCTACTCTTTCTTCCTTGGTTAATCCATAGTTAGCGTCTTTTGCACATGTGCGTTGCATTTTTTAATCTTCTTTAAAAACTTGACAATACATGACAACACTGGTATATTAGAAATATAGTTTTTGTGAGGTATTTATGGTTAGCAATAAAGAAAAACATCAAATAGCGTTTTGCATTTCAGCCGTTACATTCTTAGCTGGGTTATCATTAATCGCAACTGCAATTGCAGTGGGTACCGTACCTGCTATAGCTGCTTGTCTAGTGATAGGAGGAATTTTGACTGTCTTGTCTGGTGTGCAAGCAAAGCTATTTATTTTTACAAAACAGCGAGAAAATTTTAAATAAACTGATGAGTAACATACGCGATGAATCAGAAAGCAAACTTTTTATAGAAAGGATTTTGCAACCGTTCATTGAACTTTTTAGTGAGCCTAAGCAACATAATTAAAGTACACTAAGCTTTAAGCATAGAAACCACTTTATCGTAACTTGGCAATGATTTAATTTCTCCAATTGCAGCTAGAGTGGTTTTTTCATGCTGAGATAACAATTCTTTTGCTGCTTTTTTTACATTAGCAGTGGTAACTGCACTAATTTTTTCTATTAATTCATTTTTACTGATGTACCTATTATAGTTACCATAGTAGTGCCCCAATGTTTCAGCACGTGAGCTAACACTTTCGCGTGACATTAAAATTTGGGATTTTATTCGCTCTTTCACTCTATTTACTTCTTCTTCCTTCAGATTACCTGTAGACAGCTTCTTCAACTCTGTCGTCATAGATTTTAAAAGCTTATCTAAGTTACTACTATCTGTGCCAGCAAAAATGGAAAACATCCCTGTATCAGTGTAGCTGGAATTAAATGAATAAACAGAGTAAGCTAATCCCTGCTTTTCCCTTACTTCCTGGAATAAACGTGATGACATTCCGCTCCCTAATATAGAATCAAGCACTTGAAACGTGTGATATTTATCGTCATGGCGAGAAACACTAGGTAGACCAATTAGCAAGTGTACCTGATCTAATTTACGATGTTCTAAATACTCACCACCAGTACAGCTCGCATTTTGGCTTTTTTTCAGCTTTTTAGAATGAATCTTTGAGAGAAAATCTTTGGTTAATGCAACAACCTCTTCATGTTCAACATTTCCTGCAACGGTAAATAGCATATTCTCGCCAAAGTAATGTTCATTTATGTAATTATCTAGATCTCCTCGAGTAAAAGATTTTACAGTATCTTGCGTGCCTAAGATTGACCTGCCAAAAGGTTGATCTTTATAAGCTGCCTCAAAATATTTATCGAAAACAACGTCACTTGGTGAATCATTAGTCTGAAAAATCTCTTGTATTACAACGCCCTTCTCACGTTCCAATTCATCTTCTGGAAACGTAGAATTAATCAATATATCTATTAGTATATCAATACCAGTTTTGATGTCTTTCTTGAGGACTTTTGCATAATAGGTGGTGCTTTCCCTACCAGTGCTGGCGTTGAAAACCCCACCTATGTCGTCAAAAGCTTTTGCAATTTCAAATGCAGTTCTTGTCTTCGTTCCTTTGAAAGCCATGTGTTCTAGGAAATGGGATATTCCATTTTGATTTGCACTTTCCGCTCTACTGCCAATACCAACTCGTATGCTTAAAGCTACGGAATCAACATCACGCACCTGCTCAGTTATTATGCGCAGACCATTATCTAATTTTGTTACCTGAGGTGTATTCATCTTATGTATTCTTTTTTAAATTTTCTTCTGCAAAATCCCAATTAATCAAATGATCAAGGAAAATTTTTATGTAGTCAATTCTACGGTTTTGACAATCTAAATAATAGGCGTGCTCCCATACATCCATAGTGAGTAGTGGCACTTGGCTATAAATTAATGGCAAATCTGCATTTGGAGTTTTGGTGATTTTGAGCTTTCCTTTTTCGAGCACTAACCATACCCATCCACTACCAAATTGGCTTACTCCATGATTGGCAAATTCCCCACAAAACTTATCAAAACCACCGATATCATCTTGAATTTTTTTTGCCAGAAAACCATCATCTTTAGGTTTACCACCACCATTCTTCTTCATTGAATTCCAATAAAAAGTGTGGTTCCAAACTTGCGCTGCATTATTAAATATGGGAACTTTATCGCTATTACCATGCACTTTTGTTATTATTTCCTCAATTTCCACATGTTGATAATCTGTATTTTCAACCAGCTCGTTGAGTTTATTTAAATATCCTTTATGGTGCTTATCATAATGAAAATCTAAGGTTTTTGCAGATATGTAAGGCCCTAAAGCTGTTTTATCATATGGCAATTCAGGTAAAGTAAAACTCATGACAATCTCCTTATTTTTGACCTACTTGGATGGTAGGGCAATATATGCTTTTATGCAACATATAATTAATAGCCAAAATATTTAGGTATCTATTGCATTATTCTAAATTATACTACAATAATAATTATTATATAAGCCATAGAAACGGATTAAATACAAAAACTTACTTGACAAGCCTCGCCAGCCCCCTTATCATGATAGTGAAGGTATTCAGTTATCTTCATCTGTGCAGATTAA
>NZ_JAPQLL010000007.1:0-13336 GCF_028981865.1 Wolbachia endosymbiont of Drosophila nikananu
TTAATCTGCACAGATGAAGATAACTGAATACCTTCACTATCATGATAAGGGGGCTGGCGAGGCTTGTCAAGCAAGTTTTTTGCAATATCAGAAGATAATTTCGATCATAAACCCCTACCAATAAATTTTAACAAAAATACCTTAGTGCATTTTCAAATATAAGCATTCCATCACCATATTTTGGCACAGCAATACCTAAACGCTTGCTCTTTTCTTTTTCAAGAGGCCAATTATCTTGCTGAGTAAAAAATATTCCCCTCTCTGGATGGGGCATTAAAGCTAGCACTCTTCCACTTTTATCTGATAAAGCTGCTAGGTCGTATGTAGATCCGTTCGGATTGTAAGGAAATTGTAGGTTAGCATAGTTGCCATTTTCATCAATGTAACGTAATGCGGTGGAATTGCTCTCAATCAATTGGTTCAAAATATCTTGATCCATAAAAAATTTGCCTTCCCCATGAGCAATAGGGAGATATAGTTCACTCAGACCCCGTAGCCAAACAGAATTACTCTGCGGATTAACTTCCACTCTAATCCAACGGCATTGATAATTGCCTATATCATTATGGATTAAAGCTAGACTAGAGAACTCTGGAATTAATTTTACCAATATCTGACAACCATTACATATTCCTATAATCAGCTTGTCCTGAGATAAAAACTCTTGAAACTCATCCAACAAGTTGTTTTTAATACGTAAAGCAAACGCATTACCAGCACCAGTGTCATCACCATAGGAAAAACCTCCTGGAATTGCAAGTATATTGCTTAATTTCAGTTCACTTGGATTATCTATGATATCATTAATGTGAACGATTTTTACTTCAATATTACTAATACCAAGTTTTCTGCTGCATTCCATAAATGCAAATGCGGTTTCTTTTTCGCAATTTAAGCCATAACCAGATAGGACTGTGATTTTCATGAATTGCTAAAAATTAGAAAATTCGAATTTCTTTTTTACAAAATTTACTACTAAATTTAACGCAAATAACACCAATAATAAAGCTATAATTGCAATAGCAGCAAGTTCAATAAATGCAATTTCAAGACTACTTGACCATATGTATATTTGTACAGGCAGAACAGTAGCCGGATCGAAAAAGGACGTAGGTGTATCAGCAATAAATGCCACCATACCTATCATAAGTAAAGGAGAAGATTCACCTAAAATCCTTGCAATTGCAAGCACAGTACCATGTATTATTCTTGGTAACGCAATCGGTAAAGAGTGATCTAATATCACCTTGATGTGAGGTGCACCGAGCGCAAACGCTGCATCTTTTATCGTAATAGGAACATTCGCAAAGGCATTTTTTGTTGCAATTATAATATTAGGTAACATCATAAATGAAAGAGTCATTCCACCAACAAGTGGTGAAGAGCGTGGTAGCCCAAATATGCCAAGATAGAGAGTTAAGCCCACTACACCAAATATTATTGAAGGCACTGCAGCAAGATTATTCATACTAATTTCTACAATATTAGTCATTAGCCTATTTTTGGGCATAAATTCGTAAAGACAGATGCCCGACATAATTCCTATTGGTAATGCTAATGCTAGGCACACTATAATTGTCATTAATGAACCGATAAATGCCCCTAAAATCCCTGCATTCTCAGGTTCACGAGAGTCAGATTTAAGGAATAAAGACTTATTAAAAAATTTTTTCACTCTCCTCTTTTCTTTTAGCCAATCAAGTAATTTAGCATAACGATCATTCAAATGTTTATCTTTATTTATTGAATTGATTATACTTGACGCGGTAAACCAGATCTCATATTCACCACTATCTTTTACTTTCTTACAAAAAAATTTCTCTAGTTCTTTGTAAGAATTACGACTTAAAATTTCGTCACTGTCTTTAAAATCAGTTCCTTTAAACACCTTACATAAAGAATCGTTGAGTAAGCCAATGGACTTATACCGCAAATCACTAGGATTATTTGTTAAAGTAAGATCAGCACTTATTTCAACTGGCAATAAAATTTTCGTTACTGTTAAGGCACTGTAAGAGTTAACTAATATACTCAATAATATACACACAGGACAGCCAAGTGAGATAACTAGTGCCGTGAAAGAACAAAAACGTAATGCTCTATTCTTTTTATTTTTCCTTTTTATACGAGCATGTACACGCCTTGACTGAAGTAATTTAAGGAATTTTTTCTTTATACTCATTTATTTTTCCTAGATCCTATCGTCAAGCCCACAGCTATACAAACGTCCAGTTTAATAACCGTTGATGTTATGCAAGCAGCTGACACTGGAATCCAGTTATAAAAATATTTACAAATCAGGCAATTGGTAACAGACTCCATGCTAAAAACAACACCCATGATATAGAATAAGGTAGATCCCAGTATCAGCTACTTGGATGACACTTGGGAAGTGCTGGGATGACACAATTGACATCACTTCCTATTGTATCTATTTAGATTTCTTTTTGTATCTATTTAGATTTCTTTTTAACATAAGTAGTACGCTCTTTGATCCTTGCAGCTTTTCCAAATAGTTTGCACAGATAATACAGTTTTGCTCTACGAACCTTTCCTTTTCTTGTCACTTGCACTGAAACCAGTGCAGGAGAATAAACAAAAAATTGAGACACTATACTTTCTCCATGGCTCACTTTTCTGACTGCAAAAGAAGAATGTAACCCGCGGTTCCTTTTTGATATACATACACCTTCAAATATCTGTATACGTTCACTTACACCGTCAACTACTTTAAAAGTGACCTTCAAATCATCGCCAGGACGAAATTCTGGTATTTCTTTAGCTAACACTTGCATTTGCTGTTCGTTAAATTTTTTAAGTAAATTTGTCATTTATCTCTCCATTCAATAATTCAGGCCTACGCTTTTCTGTTATAACATGAGACTGCTTCTGCCTCCAATCACTTATTTTTTTGTGATTGCCAGATAACAAAACCTCAGGTACTTTATATCCCTTCCACTGCTCAGGTCTAGTATATTGAGGATATTCAAGCATACCACCATCATAACTAAAACTTTCTTCAATAATACTATCGGAATTATTTACTACACCTGGAAGAAGTCTAATGCATGCATCGAGAACCACCATCGCAGCTGGCTCACCTCCCGAAAGTATATAATCTCCGATACTTAATTCATATGGAGTATACGCATCAATTATCCTTTGGTCAATACCTTCAAATCGACCACACAATATTGTTATATGAGGAAACTCTAATAATTCTCTGGCAATATTCTGATTAAACTTAGTTCCAGATGGAGTCATGTAAATAAACTTAGTGTTTTTATGAACAGAGAGCATACTATCTACTGCATCACCAACTACATCAGAACGCATAACCATTCCTGCTCCACCTCCATATGGAACATCATCCACAGTTGAATGTTTATCTTTCGCAAAAGAACGAATATTTATTACTTCAAGGTTCCATATTTTTTTTTCTAATGCTTTTCCAGCAAGAGAATAGTTCAAAAACCCGGGGAACATTTCTGGAAATATGGTTAATATTGCAACATTGAATGCCATTAAGGTTTATTTTAAGTTATTTGGAGCTATACTCTAAGAACAGTAAATTGATATAATATATAGTTAAATTAAGCATGTCACTGAATAAAACAATATACGAAGGTAAAGCGAAAGCCATTATTGAAACTGAAGACTCATCAACTGTTATACAGCACTTTAAAGACGATGTTACAGCATTCAATAAGAAAAAATATGAAATTATTGAGGGCAAAGGAATAATTAATAATCATGTTAGTGCTTTTATCATGGAAAAGCTTGAAGAAGCAGGAACTAGCACGCACTTTATAAAAACTCTAAACGAAAGAGAACAGCTAGTCAAAAAGCTCAAGATAATACCTCTTGAGGTGGTAGTTAGAAATGCTGTAGCTGGCAGCTTTTGCAAACGTTTTAATATCAAAGAAGGTGAGGCACTTACATCTCCTATAATCGAGTTTTTTTACAAAAATGATGACCTAGCCGACCCAATGGTGAATGAAAATCACATACTGTATTTTGATTGGCTATCTAGCAAAGAAATGGATGAAGTTAAAACTACAACTTTAAAAATCAACAAAATCTTAGTCCACCTATTTTCAAATGCAAGTATATATTTAGTTGATCTCAAGTTAGAATTTGGCAGATTAATAAATGACAGTACTAAAATCATTTTAGCCGATGAAATCAGCCCTGATAACTGCAGGTTATGGGATAAAAATACTTATAAAAAGCTAGATAAAGACGTCTTTCGTTTGAATTTAGGAGATTTAAAGGAAGCGTACCTAGAAGTTGCAAAAAGACTGTCAGTAAAGTTAGATTAACTAAATACTACTCTATCAAGTGAAGGGTTACATGCTTCATCAAGTTTTCCAATAATTTCAATTTTTTCTCCACGTTTTTGGAAATGATTTTTCACGTTTTGCATATTCTCAGGACTTACGATTAATACCATGCCAATACCACAATTAAATGTTTTTAGCATTTCTTTCTTCTCTATTTTACCCTCCTTTGTTAGCCATAAAAATATATCTGGCCATTTCCAGGAATTAATGTCTATGTTTGCAAATAAGTTTTTTGGAAGAATCCGCGGAATATTATCTATCAAGCCACCACCTGTTATATGTGCAATGCCTTTTACCTTTGGCATAATAGGCAACAAAGAATCAACATATATTTTTGTTGGTTCGAGCAACACTTCTTTCCAAAGCTGATTATTCCATGGAGATGAGTCGTTATAATTTATACCTAAGCTTTTGAAAATATGGCGCACCAAAGAAAACCCATTTGAGTGAATTCCTCTTGACTCTAAGCCAACTATATAATCACCTGCTTTCATCATGCTACAGTTTGGAAGAATTTGCTTTCGATCAACTACACCAACCACAAATCCTGCAAGGTCATAGTGATTATTACCATACATTCCAGGCATTTCTGCGGTTTCTCCACCAACCAATGCTATTTTAGCTTGCTTGCACCCCTTTGCAATGCCCTGGACCACAGATAATAAAATGTCCTTTTTCAAAATGCCTGTTGCAAAGTAATCAAGAAAAAATAAAGGCGTTGCTCCTTGTGCAAGTAAGTCATTTACACACATTGCAACTAAATCTATACCTATAGTATCGTGCCTATTCACTTCTTGAGCTATCAACAGTTTCGTACCTACTCCATCAGTTGAGGAAACAAGTACTGGATGGCCATACTTCTTACTTAGTGCAGCAAAATCAAATAACGCAGAAAATGAACCTATCTTGCTGATTACTTCTTCTCTAGTAGTTTCTTGAGCAATAGGCTTGACTTCTTTTATTAGCTTGTTATATAGTTCAAGATCTATTCCTGATCTGATATAAGTATTCATAATCCTTCTATAAATTTTAAAATTGTTAATACTATATTAATGCCTTGATATAAAAAGTGCAACGAAACTTTCTTTTAATTGACTATTATGTGCTTATCAATATAGGGTAACTTAAATCATTTATAATTATCCAATGAACAAAAATATCAAAAACATACTGTTAACAATAGAGCTGCTATCAGGACGGCTGCTTCATGACTTTGCTAACTCTATGAATGGAATAATGTTTAGCTTAGAAGAGCTTGGAGTAATAGATAAGAATGATGCTGACATACAGAAGGAAGCATTGTCGCTGCTTAAAGAAAGCTCTGATGATTTAATGTATAAACATAAAGTTATGAAGCAGGCATATTCTTCTTCAGCAGATAATTACAGCTTTGATCAGACCAAATCTAATATCGAAAATTACTTATTAAAAAAAAAGTAAAGCTCATGTGGAAAATAGATGCATACTCTGTAAAAAATAAGGAAGATTTAATTGAAAAGATAAATAAGATAATTTCTAACATGGTGCTAACTATAGCCAGTGCAGTGGCGGAAGTTGAACTAGTGTCTGTTTTACTGAGTCAAACAGAAGATAAAATGTTATTAACTATAAAAATTCTAAATGAACACAAACCGATAAGCAAATCATTAGTAGACAAATTAATCAAAAAAAATGACACTAATTTAAATACAAAAGATATTAATATCCATATAACCTCTTTATTATTAGAGTACTATAACACTGAAATGCATTGTACTTGCGAAAATAATTTGCTGGAGATAGGTTTAACTATAACTTAAGTTGCATATTTGGTTATTACAACTTTTTCTTCGTTTCAAGGCAACCGACAAGGGATACCAAATCTAATTTTTGTAATCACTTAAGTCTAGTACTATTTTATTAATGTAGCGCTCATTTGCATCTTTGATGATAAACTTCATACCATTTTTATATTTAATGACTTCATCTACAGAAGGCACTTTACCAGCAATCGAAAGAATCAAACCACCAAGTGTAACATAGTCTTCTTCAGGGTCACGTAATTCTATTTTTAGATCCTCTTCTATATCCTTTATAAGAATCCTTGCTGACACTTCAAACTTATTTTGAGACAATTCAGTAATGGTATATTCTGAATTTATTTCGTTCTCACTATCAATGTTTGGTATCAGCTCCTCTATAAGATCGGTTATTGAAATTAAACCATCAGTTCCACCATATTCATCCAATACAATAGCTAAGTATGATTTAGAAGATTTCATCCTAACAAAAAGATTAGTTGTTTTCATCGAGGGCGGAACAAATATTACGCTTTGTATAATATTTCTCAGATTAAAATTTTTATCCCTATTAAAAATAACATCTTTTACATAAAAAAAGCCTATTACGTTATCAAAGTTATTTCTATAAATTGGTATTTTAGTGTGGCAAGTGTTTTTTATCTTCTTTATTATTTCACGCTCGCTTGACTCAATATCTACTGCGCATATCTCTGTACGTGGAGTCATTATATCCATTATACCACAATCGCGGAATTTTAATAGACCATTAAATATATTAAGGTCTGACAGATCTTTCATTAATGCTTCAGTCGCACACTTTTTCAATACAGAAGCTTTTTTGAAAAGGAAAAGAAAAATTCCATATGCTATTTTTTCTACTAAGGCTCTTTTTTTACTCAATTTATTCCCTGTAATGGCAAAAACGTTTTCAGACCAGATTTATCAAGAAAACTGTTATTAAATGTTTAATAAGCATGTGAATAATGTCAAATTAATTTGTGAATTATTTGTTAATATAAAATACCAACAATTGATCAACAATTTTTTCAACGACATATACATGGTTATGTAACAATACATGATGGTAAAATATTTTCCATAAAAGAAAATTACTGACACTCTGAACATCTTACTTATACACATAAATCATAACAGAAAATCAATAGCATACAGAAGTTCTTAACATATTTATCCACAAATTAAACAACGCCAATTTTTACTGAATTTTAAGTTAGTAACAAGTTGTTGATAGAACTATTATTACTACTATACTTTAATATATAGAAGAATAGATAAAATAGATTGGAAAACAGTAAAACAACACTAGTAGAGGTTATCAAACAAAATGAGCCAGGTGAAAGAGTGCCTATTTGGCTAATGCGTCAGGCTGGCAGGTCTCTTCCTGAGTACCGCAAAGCAGTGGAAAATACGAATAATTTTATGGAGATATGCTACAATACAGATTTAGTGACAGAATTGACGTTACAGCCGGTGACAAGATTTGACGTGGATGCAGCGATAATTTTTTCAGACATTTTAATAATAGCTGATGTTTTGGGTTGTGACGTGAATTTCCTGCGCAATGTGGGCCCAAGAATAAAACCTATAAAGCATCCTAAAGAATTGAAAAGTCTACAAGACATTGAAGCTAAAATTTTACCAATTCTAAACGCTATAAAGAAAGTCAGAAGTCAGCTATCAAAAAAAAAGCCTCTTATAGGATTTGCTGGTGGCCCATGGACAGTAGCTTCATATATCATAGAAGGTGGAAGCAGCAAAACTTTTTCCAAAGTATTAAATTTTTATCCTTCTTATTTGAAGGAAATAATTGAACGAATAACGGAAGCAACGATTATTTATCTAATTAAACAGATAGAATTTGGAGCAGATGTTATTCAGCTATTTGACAGTAATGCTGGTGCATTATCGGAACCATTGTTTAAAGAATATGTTATCGAACCAACAAAGAGAATTACCTTGGCAATAAAGGATAGATTTTCTGATTTTCCAATAATAGGATTTCCAAGGTCTGCTGGAAATCTTTATAAGAATTACTGCGAACAAACAGGTGTATCTGCAGTAAGTATAGATTATGATGTTCCAATAGAATGGGCGAAAGCGAATCTAAAAATCCCTCTACAAGGAAATCTTGATCCTAATCTTTTAGCCTATAATAAAACGGAAGCGATAAAAGAAGCAAAACGTATAATAGATTGCTTTAGAGATTCACCCTTCATATTTAATCTCGGACATGGAGTACTCCCTGATACTCCAGTTGAAAATATCACTGCGTTGGTGAATTTAGTAAAAAGCTGCTAATACAATACACAAAATTCCTAGCTTTTTTGCTGTACAGGGTTTATCATTTGAATTTAGCTTCAGTAAGATATGTCAGACCTTGCAAAAAGAATGTCCCTAATAAAACCATCACCTACGATTGCTGTAACTGATAAGGCAAATAAGTTGAAAAATGAAGGAAAAAAGATTTGTGTTTTAGCTGCAGGAGAACCGGATTTTGATACTCCAGATCATATAAAAAAAGCAGCTATTCAAGCAATAAGTGAAGGTAAAACTAAGTATACTGCTGTTGATGGAACGCGTGAGCTGAAAGAAGCAATAATTAATAAGTTAAGAAGGGATAGTAACCTCGAGTACACGTTTAACCAAATCTGTGTTGGTACCGGCGCTAAGCAGGTGTTATTCAATTTGTTTATGGCAACAATTAACTCTGGAGATGAAGTTATTATTCCAGCTCCTTATTGGGTTTCATATGTTGATATGGTAAATCTTTTTGGGGGCTTACCAGTTGTAGTGGAATGTAAACAAAATTTTAAACTGACAGCGGAATTATTGAAAAGCAGGATAACTAAAAAGACTAAATGGTTAATTCTTAACTCACCGAACAATCCTGCAGGAGTTGTGTACACATATGATGAATTGAAAGACATAGCACAAATATTGTTTGAATATCCACACGTGAATGTCGTTACAGATGATATTTATGAGCATATAATATACGACGAAAAGTTTTTTACTATCACTCAGGTTGAGCCGAAGCTTTACAACAGAGTTTTTGTAGTCAATGGAGTGTCAAAAGCCTATGCAATGACAGGCTGGAGAATAGGATATATTGCAGGTAGAAGTGATGTAGTAAAAGCCATCTCTACGCTGCAGTCTCAGAGCACTTCTAACCCAAATTCGATAGCACAAGCAGCAGCAGCAACAGCATTAAACGGTGACCATAGTTTTTTGAAAGAAAGAACAAGGATTTTTAAAAATCGTAGAGATTTTATGGTGAAAAAACTAAATTCTGCTCCGGGATTATCAGCATCCATTCCGCAAGGCGCATTTTATTTATTTGTCTCGTGTGAAGGATTGCTCAGTAAGAGTACAAAAAGTGGTAAAGTAATAAATAATGATCTTGATTTCACTGAATACCTGCTAGAGGATCATTTAGTTGCTGTGGTTCCAGGGATTGCGTTTGGTCTAGAAAATTTTGTCAGAATTTCTTATGCAACCTCTCAGGAACAATTAGAAATTGGATGTGGTAGTATTACTAAAGCGTGCCAGGAGTTAAAATGAAATAGACTATCCATAAATTACCCATTTCACCGCATCAAAAATATTCACTAAGATTATCTTGAATGTTCTAACTTGTATTTTTCTATGGAAGGCGTTTTTATTGAGTGAGCAAGTGTCTTTCTAATATTCAGCACCTCACTTTCTTCATTTTGTTGAACTAGATTAATATCGTTTATTTTGTCTATTAGATCTTTCCCCTCTTCCAGAATTTTTAAATCACCTTTATTGATATGGTGTTCATTATAAAACTCTGCAACGATCTCTTTCTTTTTTAAGTGAGTATTTAAAAATTCTAATACCTGGTATTTGGCGAAAGCTTGAACAAATTTCTTATTAAATCTTGGATCATTGTGTACTTCTTTTAGGCTTTTATCATAATGTTTTGCCTCGTTTACAGTAAGTTTTATTATCTCTTCTATGTCGTTTAAAGTTTCCTGTACAGTTTGTCATGTCTATTGCCTGTGTGTGCTGCGAATGTTTGCTCGATGCATTTTGTTATGTAGTTTTGCAGTGTATTGTCTATTGTATTTATGCTCATTCACTCACCTTGCTTTTATATTATATTTTACACGCGAAAAGGTTAATATTAGGTTAACTAAGATGTTCTTAAAGCTAAGTTTTACTAAAAATTATATTATTTAAAGTATAATTTTTATCACAAAATAAAAGCGTAAATAAAATGGACTTTATAACAAAACTAAAGCTTAAGATAAAGATGAATAAGGGCAAAATCATAAATATACTTATCATTTGTGGTGTAATTTTTTCATATACCTTATTCATGAGCCAGTTGTAGATATGGTAGAAAAAATTATAAGTAAAATAAAAGGTCTCTTTTAAAAATAGAAAAAGTGAACTTTTTCCATCATCCAAACTTGAACCTGGAAAATTTAGTTAATGCATAAACTACTTACGTTGGCTATGAGTTCAACTGTATAAAATTCCGGTAAATTAAAATAAGTATTCATAAAAATATTGTTTTCTATAAACAGAGTATCTATAATACTAGCTTTGGGGTAAAGTATTGCAGAGGAATTTTTTAATCTGGTTGTTGGCGTCACTGTTTTATGCATACCAATATATATTACGCGTAATTCCAAACATAATTGCGCCTGAGTTAATAACGAAATTCAACATAAGTATTACAGACGTTGGTCAGTTTGGTGGGCTGTATTATATAGGCTATACGCTTGCTCACATACCTGTTGGTCTTGCTCTTGATAGATTTGGGCCAAGGTTTGTTTTGCCTGCATGCATTGTCTTGACATTTACTGGGACATTGCCGCTGATATGTTTTGATGAGTGGTATTACTCAATACTTGGTAGAATAATTGTCGGAATTGGATCATCTGCTTCAGCAATTGGGCTCTTCAAAGTTGCAAGTATGTATTTTTCACAAGAAAAATCAGCAAGAATGGCTAGCTTGTCTATAGTAATAGGGTTACTAGGAGCTGTTTATGGTGGATTACCTCTAGACTTCTTGCTCAATAAGTTTGTTTGGAATTATGTTATATACACTTTCTCGGCGTTTGGTTGTTTGCTTGCTCTGCTGTTGGTTTTAATAACACCAAGCAGTAGTTCAGAAGAAAGTGCAAGTGACAATATATTTCAAGATTTAAAAACTGTGCTTTTCAACAAACATATCATTCTAATCAGTTTTTTTGGTGGCTTAATGGTTGGGCCACTAGAAGGTTTTGCTGATGGTTGGGCAAAAGCGTTCTTATGTGAAGCATATCAAATGACCGGAGATCTGGCATCTTCACTTTCTTCACTTATGTTTATAGGTATGGGAACTGGATCATTCTTTTTAGCTTACTTGCTCGAGAAATATCCAGACAAACATTATGAAGTGATTATTGCGTGTTCTTTTGCTATGATTGCTAGCTTCCTCTTACTTTTCACGCAAGCTGGTGGTTTATATATTGCACTACCTGCACTTCTTGTTATCGGCTTTGCGTCTGGGTATCAGGTAATTACTATTTACAAAGCAATAAGTTATGTGAACAGTAACTTGGTAGGCTTAGCCACAGCTATATCAAACATGATAGTTATGGTTTTTGGCTATTTTTTTCATACAGGAATTGCAAAAATAATAGATTTATGTTGGAATGGAATGGTAGTACAAGGAAATCCTGTGTATGGTACTGAGTTACTAGTAAAAGCAATATCAATTATTCCTGTATGTTTGCTTTTAGCTGTTTTTGGATTTATGTGGTTAAAGAAAAGTTCTTATGACAAGTGTTTCAGAAAGGATTTGTGACTCTAAAAATAGTCTGAAGTCTTTTGATAATGAAGTTTATCAATCTATAGAGAAAGAATTGCAGCGTCAAAAGTCGCAGTTGCAACTGATTGCATCAGAAAACTTTGCAAGTAAAGCAGTGATGGAAGCGCAGGGCTCTTTTCTGACTAATAAATATGCAGAAGGGTATCCTGGTAAAAGATATTATTGTGGTTGTGACTATGTAGATGAAGTTGAAAATCTGGCTATAGAGAGGCTTTGTAGGCTGTTTGGTGTTAAGTTTGCAAATGTTCAACCTCACTCTGGTTCTCAGGCAAATCAGGAGGTATTTGCTTCACTGCTTACTCCGGGCGATACGATACTTGGATTATCACTGAGTTGTGGTGGCCATCTAACTCATGGTGCAGCACCTAGCCTTTCTGGTAAGTGGTTTAAGTCAATTCAGTATACAGTTAACAAAGACACTTATCTGCTCGATATGGATGAGATAGAAAAGCTGGCGCTGGAGCATAAACCCAAATTGATCATAGCTGGCGCTTCTGCTTATCCAAGGAAAATGGACTTCAAACGTTTTCGCGAAATTGCAGATAAAGTTGGTGCTTATTTGCTTGTGGACATTGCTCACTATGCGGGACTTATTGCAGCAGGTGAATATCCGTCTCCTGCTGAATATGCACATGTTATGACTTCCACAACTCATAAAACTCTGCGGGGTCCTCGTGGTGGGGTGGTGATGACAAATGATGAAGCATTACATAAAAAAATTCAATCTGCAGTTTTTCCAGGATTGCAGGGCGGGCCACTTATGCATGTGATAGCTGCAAAAGCTGTTGCATTTAAAGAAGCGTTAGCGCCAGAGTTTAAAACTTATAGCAAGAAAATCGTGGAAAATGCGAAAGTACTAGCTCAAGAATTGCAAAAGCATGGACTCAACATTATAACCGGTGGCACTGACTCTCATATAGTGCTAGTTGACTTAAGATCGCAGAAATTAACTGGAAAAGACGTTGTAGATAGCCTTGAGAGGGCCGGCATTACCTGCAATAAAAACTCTGTGCCATTTGATACAGAAAAGCCAACCATCACCTCAGGGCTCCGTTTTGGCACCGCTGCTGAGACAACACGCGGACTTGAGGCAGAAAATTTTAAAGAAGTAGCTAGTTTAATAAATGAAGTGATTCAGGGATTAATCAACGGAAATAGCTCAAGTGTCGAAAAAGCAGCAAAAACTAAAGTTGAAAGGATTTGTAGTAGTTTTCCTATTTATTAATTTATGTGGCATCATCCAAGTAGCATGGAGAGACAAAAATCACTTGACAAACTCCACCAGCCCCCTTATCATGATAGTGAAGGTATTCAGTTATCTTCATCTGTGCAGATTAAACAGCAAG
>NZ_JAPQLL010000008.1:0-20177 GCF_028981865.1 Wolbachia endosymbiont of Drosophila nikananu
GCTCTTTCAAAATTTCTCGATCCTCGCAATGATTTGTGTTTCAAAAAAATCTTTGGAACGGAAAAAAATAAGAATATCCTGATCCACTTTTTGAACGATATTTTAGGGTTTACTGAGATAAATGCAATACAAGAAGTTGAGTTTCTTAGCACTATTATGGATCCCGAAGTTGCCTCTGATAAACAAAGTATTGTTGATGTTCTCTGCAAGGATTCTCACGGAAATAGATATATAGCAGAAATGCAGCTCGCTAGAGACAAGGGCTTCGAAAAACGCGCTCAATTATATGCCGCTAAAGCCTACTCAAGACAATTAGATAAATCTGGCAACTACATTGATTTAAAGAAAGTCTTCTTTATTGCTATATCAAATTGTAACTTACTTCCTGAAGAAGTTGATTATATCTCTACTCATAATATACGTGATATAAAAACTAACGGCCATTACTTAAAAGATTTTCAATTTATCTTTATAGAATTACCAAAATTTTCAAAAAGTAAAGTAGAGCAGTTAGAAAGTATAGTAGAAAGGTGGTGTTTCTTTTTTAAATACGCAGAAGAAACAACAGAAGAGGACTTAAAAGAGATAGCAGAAAAAGCGCCAATAATAAAGCTAGCATATGATGAATTAGACAAGTTTCGTTGGGACGAAAAAGATTTAGTAGCTTACGAAGAAAGAATAATGGATCTACGCAAAGAAGAAGCCATTCTTGAATACAGACTTGATCTTGCTGAAGAGAAAGGTATACAAAAAGGTATAGAGAAAGGAAAAATTGAAGTCGCAAAAGCAATGCTAGCTAATAATGTTGATGTTGACACTATTGTCAAGTTTACTGGCCTTTCTATTAGTGAGATTGAAGAATTAAGTGGAAATCTGTGAACGGTTACGTTTATTTTTTATCCTTATCATCAAGTGTAAATAAGGTTATTGTAGAGATTAAGCCTATTATAACTATTATCAACGAAAATGGGGCAGCTTCTCTATAGCGCTCATCGCTTACAAGTTCATATATTCTAGTTGATATAGTTTCAAAATTAAATGGTCTTATAATGAGTGTTGCTGTGAGTTCCTTGATAGTATCCATAAATACGAGCAAAAATCCCGATAATATACTTTTCTTGATGAGAGGGATATGAACATTCAAACATGTGGAAATAGTTCCATGACCCATGGTATATGCAGTCCACTCAATTTCATTTGGTATTTTTTTGAGCCCTGATTCTACCGCCTTGAAAGATATAGCAAAAAAACGAAATAAATATGAGTAAACTAATGCGCCAATAGTTCCTACCAAGCTAATTTCCACAATATATTGAGTAATGAAAGAAGATATTCTGCTTAAAAATATTATTATACTAATTGCAATAATTGCATTTGGAATTGCGTAGCCTAAAGAAATGAGACGTGCTACATTATTGATCACCTTATTTTTACGTGCCGTATATCCAATCATTATTGCAATGCTAATTGAGATTAATGCGGTGATAAATGATAAGCCAACACTATTTGCTATTATATTATAGAACCTTGCTTCATATATGAAAAACCCCTTCTCTATGCTCCAATATATGAGTGGAATCATTGGCAAAATAAAACCTATCAATATTGGTAATGCACACATAACATAAGTGCAAATTAACGGTATAGCACCACTTACACTCCATTTGTTGTGATAATCTGCATTAGTGTTGATTGAAGAGTAAGATATTCCTTTTTTTTGTAGTTTCTTTTCGAGAGCTATTAGTGTTGCAACGAAAATCAATTCTGCAACTGCTAAAACAGTAGTTGAATACTTATCATGCAGTAAAAACCAGGTGCGATATATTCCTGTCGTAAAAGTATCGATAGCAAGAAACTGTGGTGTGCCGAAATCCGTAATTACCTCCATTAGTACCAAGGACAACCCAGCTATAATTGATGGACGTATGGAAGGTATGATGACAGAAAACAGGCTCTTCAATGAGGAGAACCCAAGTGTTGATGCAATAGTGACTGAGTTACTAACATTCTTTAAACTTGAGCGGACTAACATATAAACGTATGGATACAAACTAAATCCCATCACTAATATTCCACCACCTAGGGATTTTATTTCAGGAAACCAATAGTCACCTTTGCTCCACTCTAAAATGTCTCTTAATGAGCTCTGCACCGGACCTGAAAATTCTAGTGTATTTACATAGACGAACGCTACTATATATCCAGGGATCGATATCGGAAAGAACAAAGCAATCTCAAAAATTTTACTTCCAGGAAATGAAAAAAATGTGGTGAGCCATGCTGGAATCACTCCAAATATGAAGGATATCCCCCCCACTCCTATCATCAAAATTAGCGTACTCAGTATATATTCAGGGAAAAGTGTACTGATTACCCATCCAGAATTTGCTGATTCTGTAAATAGAATCGATATTAACGATAATACAGGACAGACGAATAATATACTTACTAAAAATAAGAATATATTTTTAAATACTCTCAAAAACATTAATTTGGATCTATATTTGGTATTAAAATGTTATATGTAAAAACTGAAGATATCCAGTAATTATAGCTAACCCAAGAAAGGTTTCCCTACGTCATACCGCGATTCATTCGCGGTATCTCAGCATAGATTCCGCTAACGAGTAGCGGAATGACGAATTTGTTGTTTTTCAAATTGTAGGTAAACCCAAGCCACTTTAGCTATAACAGCCGTACTATTGAATATCTTTATAATTTTGTATATCATGTTTTTAGTTGATAAGTGAATAATCATGAGCTTCGTCATTGCAACTTTCTATCACTTTGTAGAACTCTCTAATTATTATGACATGAAAGACGAAATAAAAACCACATGCGATAACATTGAATTAAAGGGTACTATACTCCTTGCAGAAGAGGGTATTAATGCAACCGTATCTGGTGAAAGAAACACGATTGATAAAATATTCGATTTTCTATGTTCTGATTATAGGCTAAGGGGCCTTACATGGAAAGAGAGTGCAGCAGAATATCAACCTTTTAGCAAGATGAAGGTAAAATTAAAAAGAGAGATTGTGAATCTTGGTGTAGGCAATCTTGATATTTCCCTTAAGGGTAAATATGTTGATCCAGAGCATTGGGATGATTTTACTTCTCAACCTGACGTTTTAGTAATAGATACACGAAATGAGTATGAAGTGAAATTAGGCAAGTTTAAAAATGCAATCAATCCACATACTCAGCATTTTCGAGATTTTCCTAAGTGGGCAAAGTCTTTCTCTGAGAGTAAAGACCTGAAAGTAGCTATGTACTGTACTGGTGGGATTAGATGTGAAAAATCAACAGCGTACATGAAAAATCTTGGATTTAACGATGTGTACCATCTGAAAGGTGGCATTCTTTCTTACCTTGAAAAAACTTATAATAAAAATGGTAATTGGGAAGGTGAGTGTTTTGTTTTTGATGATAGAATTACTGTTGATAACTCACTTACTCCAAGCAACACAATAAAATGTATATTCTGCTCAAATCAAGTTTCAACGGACAAGCTGAAGTCAGTTCCACGTGGCCAAGTGGTTTGTTCTGATTGTAAACTTCAGTGTTATAGCTATAATAAGTAAGAATTCCCTTTATTTGACCTTTATAATCCCAGCGCGTGATGCTGGGATTGGTTTCCCTTACTTCACCATAACTACCTCAAACAGAATCGGGGGTCAAATCCCTGATTCTGAAGGCGTTGGTGTTAGTCTTTCTCACCCACTGCAGATATTGCACGGTACTATCCACTTGGTCGTCGTGGCGGATTTCTGGAAACATTAAAATCTCATACTCAAAATCGCTGAACCATACTGCTTGGTGCGGCAGAAAAACCTTACCAGACCCTATAATCGGAACAATCCAGTAGAATCGAGTGAGTTTGTCATCATGTGGTACTATTTCGATAATGGGTAAATCACTGTTTGCTTTTAGCTCTTGCACCAATTGCTGACCACTTGTTTTTGCTTCGATTAAAATTGCGTGTGGTGTCCATCTTGCTGCTAAAGACAAAACTTGCTCTTTAAGCTTTGGATACTCAAGCTTTGCGCGATATACATCAAGTAAATAGAATTTATTATCCGCTTTTGCCCAGGTGGTACAAACGCTAAAGCCCATAAGTGTTGAAAGTGCAATCACACAAGGTGATTAATGGTATGTAAATCTCCTCTTGATATCAACCTTCATTGTTGGGAAAGCAGATAAACCACGTCGAAAATTCGCTTAAACCTTCTAACCACAGGCAAAAAGGCGCTTTTTTGATTTACCATTGAAATTTATGCCGTTAACCACCTTATATAATGCCACTTATAGCACTTTCAACACTTATGCGCCGCGGCGGTATGACGGTTCGCGGTGATATAGTAACTCGTCATTCCGCTACTTGTTAACGGGATCTGCTGTGGCAACATAAACTCAAATCATTTCAAATTTCAATCCAAAGAGGTATCATTATGTCAAACAACTTCAATTTTAAAGAATTTTTTAACCACTATGAAACAAATAGTACGTCAGATGATATACAAAGGTATTATTTGCTGTGGAAATCAGTAATAGCGCAGGCAATGACTGATGCAGCAAGTCACTGCAAAAAAACAGAAAGCTTGGTAGAAAAACGTAAGGCGATTTCTTGGTTGTCAGACTTTAGTCAAGATTTTGTGCACACATGTATATTGGCTGACTGTGATCCGGTATACGTAAAAAACAAAATACAGCCAATTTTAAAAAGCCTTACTAGATAAAGCCTTTTTAATGAGGTTTACTCCTTTTACCGAAAAAAATATCATGCAATCTCCTATCTATAGTTTCCTCTATATCTTTGATTAATAGTTGCTTTATCATGTTTACTTTCCGCTTTGCATCTTGAGCGTGATGCTCACTGTTATTGCTGTAATTCTTCTTATCACTATAACTACTGCCACTTGGTTTACTACTGTTACTGGATTCATTACCCTTTTTTCTTCTTGTTATTATGAACTTGAGTATCTGCACTATCTTTTCCTTTAAAAAAGACTTCCAACCCGTGCTAAGGAACAACTTATAGAGAAAATGCGGAGTAAGGAATGCTACTAATATTCGAATAGAAATTCCGTAACCGAGGTCTTCCCTATTTTCATAATACCACTTGCAATATTGAAATAAATGGTAAAACGCATTTTTGAAAGAGCCAAATTCTACAGCATACCAAAAACCATTGCTGAGAAACATAAGCATAATGCTGGATGTGTAAAGATACATTGTGAAGAGAAACAGTTTCACAATTATATCTTTTAGACTACCTAATATATAATTCAATAATCTTAATTTATAGAAAAGTGATATCATTTCACACCCACTTCAATATGGCTGGGGTGGAAGGATTCGAACCTTCGCGTGGCGGTATCAAAAACCGCTGCCTTACCACTTGGCTACACCCCAATACTACTTACATCAATAACACTATTAGCCCAATTAGTAAAAGATTTATTTGCTTTTTCTATCGGCATCACAGCAATAGCTGGCTGATCATAAGAATGCATTGCTTCGATTTTTTCTACAATTTTATCAACTTGATCATTCCTGCTCTTCATAATTGCCACTACTTCACAACTATTACTAATTTTACCTTCCCATAAATACAGAGAATTCACTTCGGGAAATATATTTACACATACAATTAATTTCTCGTTTAACAATTCTTCAGAAATAGTTTTAGCCTCATTTAAAGTTGAAAAAGTTGAAAACTAAATTATTCATTAGAATCTACATAAATGCATTGCTACTATATTCCACTCAGGTTTATTCATCAAGAGAAAATAGATGAGATTTTTCTGTTATTCCAGCACTCTCTTCTGTCATTCCAGTATCTCCTTCCCCTGTCATCCCAGTGCTTCCTTCCCCTGTCATTCCAGCGCGTGAAACTGGGATCTATAGCTAACCCAAGAAAGGTTTTCCTACGTCATACCGCGATTTATTCGCGGTATCTCTAGATCCCGCTAACAAGCAGCGGGATGACGAATTTTTGTTTTTCAAATTATCGGTAAATCTAAGTCACTTTAGCTATAGGATTTTTCTATAGTTTAAAAACAAAAAAAGGATGTTACTCGTTGAATAACATCCTTTGGAGAAAGTGAGTGGTTTTGTTTATCCTACTGTTTTCACCTGCGTAGATTCTGGCTTAACTTCATCTACTTTCGTAGAAGGCAGTTGTGATACTGCAAGATCTAGTTCTTTCATAGCCTCATCAAGCCCTCTGTTCAATTCTTCTATCGAAAGACTTTGTCCTCTTGGTGTAGAAGGACCAGAACCCATTCCACTATCAATAGAAGGGCTTCTAGGTACCTTTGGTGAAGCAACTGGAGTAAGCTTAGGAGTTAAGCTACTAGATGAACTGCTTCTACGGACTGTCGCAAATTCCTGAGAACCTGAACTAGAGACAGCATCAGTACTCACAGTTCCTATAGAATTTGGTGAATTGCTTCTTGGTGGCTTTGGTGGAGCAACGTAAAAAGTGCTTTCCCCTACTTGTCTAGACAACGTGCCTGGTTCAGAAAGAACTTGATATTTAACGTTAGTAGTTTCTTCTGGTGCTTTCTTACCCCCAAGCCATGATGGCATTTTTTCTCTAAATGAAGAAGGTGCTTTTACTTCTTTATGCTTCGCAGGATTTAACAATTCCGCTTCACTGCTAACAGTACTTTCAGTTCTTACAGAGTCAAGTGAACTGCTTCTTAGCAAGCTGTTAGATTGTTCAGAGTTGTTTCTCCCCAGTAAAGAGAATGATGGTAATGAAAAAGATCTGCTAGGTCTAGCACTACCTTCTTCAAACATGTTATTACGCATTTTAAGTGATCCTTTGAGAATATGATCTTCTTTGCATTTCACAATAACTTCCTTAATTTCATCGTAATGTTCAGAGAAAATGCTGTCTCTAAAGTACTTGCTTTTGTCTAACATTCTTTTTGTGATTAAGTCATGCAAACTACTTGCATCTAAGTTATCAACAAACCTCTTCTGTTCTTTCCATCTATCTACCTCCTGATTTGGTAAGTAATCTCTAAAATCAAGGTAGGTCTCTCCTGCTATTTTTGATGATATTCCAGAAAGTATGCTTTTTATTAACGTAGAATTATCTTCTCCGTTAGCAAAAATTGCCCTAAAATCCTCTTTTATTCCTTGAACTTTCTTCTTTTGTCGTGAATCAGGAATAAGCTCATTATCTATCCTGTCTGAGTAATTTTCATTACCAGCCGCACGATATAACTTATCCGCTGTTACAGTCAATACATTACTCACCTTTTCCTTTGCTCTTTTATTTACAAGATGAGTGCCTCTCTTCAGTGAATCTACTGAATGTTCATAACCTTCTTTTACTGAGTCCTTAGCATACACAGCACCATCTTTAATTTTTCCTCCAATATGCTTCGCCCCATCAACTGTTTTTTCCACAGCAGATTTGAAGCCTCTTCCCATTTCTGCCCTGTATTTATATGCAGTTACACTAAGTGCCGCAAGTGCTGCAGTTGCAAGTATTCCACCTATTATACTGCCGACGATTATCGGGGCAGCTGCAATAGCAAAACCAGCTCCCACTGCTGCTAACGTACCTATAAACAAACCAAGGATTACTCTGTTTGTTATTTCTAATGACTTTATCCTTTTCTCCAATGATTGCATATGCTTCAATAAATCTTCTGAAGAAAGTGTAGTATTATTTTGTTGAAGTTGTTGTATTTCAACAATATTTGAATTTGTTTCGTTATTAGATAACATTTTAAACCTCACTATTAATTAAATATATTATATTGTACATCCTAGATTCTTAAGTTAGTGTTAATTTGGCTGTTAATGTTCATTTGTCTTTGAATAATTCTGCTTGACGTGTTTTTTGATAGTGTGGAAAATTAGGTCAAGAAGCCGGAGTATTTATGAGGTGCATAAAAAGGGCACTCATCTTTTTGGCTGTTATAACTTTAATAATAATAGCTTTACTATTTAGGTATAATTCCCATTTTCACGAAGACGTAGTGCACTTAAAGAGTGACAACAAAGAATTCAAAAAAAAGCCAGAAATATTCTATAGAGTCGACCATACTACATAGAGAAAAGGAAGTGTATGATAATGTCCTTCGTTCCGATAATTAATTTGTAAATAAAATAGTTTTGCATTTTTTTATAAGATAAGTAATATTAGCGTATTAATTATAGAATCAACCATTATGTTTGATGATAATAATCCTTGGAATTTGGGAAAGAAACCGGTAGGGAGCAAAACTCCCAATAATGAAGATATTTTAAGTAAAGCTACGTCTGATATAAGGTGTTTTTTTACTGGCTTAACCAGGAATAGGGGCAAAAAACCTTATTTTATCATTTTCATTATTTTGCTACTCTATGCTTGCACTGGCTTTTATATTGTCCATCCTAGTGAGGAAAGTATAGAACTTACCTTTGGTAAATATTCTAATACAGAAACACCTGGTTTGCGTTATCACTTCCCCTACCCTATTGGCAAGGTTTTTAAAGTGAATGTTAAGGAAGTAAATCGTGAAGAAATTGGGGTAAGTAATTCTTATGGGCGAGACACAGATCGCGGTGAAGGTGTGATGCTAACTGGAGATGAAAATATAGTCAACGTTAACTTCGAGGTTCAGTGGCGCGTTAGAGATGCTAAGGACTATTTATTCAAAGTGCGGGATTACAAACCAGGTTTCAGTGTTAAAAATGCTGCTGAAAGTGCCATGAGAGAAATAATAGGTAAAAACACGATCTCTTTTGCACTTGGTCAAGGCAGACCAGAAATTTCTAGAGATACTAGAATTCTATTGCAGCAGATTCTTGATGGATACCAAATGGGCATAGAGATTTTATCTGTTCAAATGAAAAAAATTGATCCACCAGAAAAAGTAATCAGTTCGTTTAGAGATGTACAAAGTGCTCGTGCAGACAAAGAGCGTACTATAAACGAAGCATATGCTTATAATAACGATATTATACCTCGAGCAAAGGGTGAAGCGATAAAGATAAAATTAGATGCAGAGGCATATGAGAATGAAGTAATAAATGAAGCAAAAGGTAATGCAAATCGCTTTTTATCTCTTTATGAGGAATATAGACAGAATCCTTCTCTCGTTAAGAATCGTATTTATCTTGAAACTATGGAAAATATTTTCAGTAAGGTAGACAAAGTTGTTGTAACTGATGATCTGAAAGGTATGTTTTCTTATTTACCTCTTACAAATTTAGGGAAATAACCATGAGTAGTAATATTAAAATTGTTTTTGTTTCTGTATTTGTTGTTTTATTGATTGTTTTATTTAATTCAATATTTGTTGTGCAAGAAACAAAGCAAGCGATAGTTATACAACTCGGTAAAGTTGTAAGAGATGTTAGGGAAAGTGGCTTATATTTTAAGTTACCATTCATAAATAGTGTAGAGTTTCTTGATAAAAGAGTTTTAGATTTAAGTCCTGATAAGATCCCAAGGGAAGTGATAACAGCGGATCAAAAACGTATTATAGTAGATGCGTATGCAAAATATAAAATAACAAATCCTGTTACTTTTTACCAGGCTGTGAGAAATGAATCAGGGCTGGTTAGAAGATTGTATCCGGTTATAGAAGCACACATAAGAGAAAATATAGGCAGATTTTCGTTGATTAGTTTGTTGAACGAAAAAAGATCAGAGGTTATGCAATTGATTCAGCGTGGAGTTTATTCTGAAGCTGAAAAATTTGGCATAGAAATAATAGACGTAAGAATTAAGAGAGCAGATTTACCAGAAGAAAATAGTTCTGCAATATTTCGCCGTATGCAAACTGAAAGGGAAAAAGAAGCAAAAGAAATTAGAGCAGAAGGAGAGCAAGCTGGGCAGGAAGTTAGATCAAAAGCTGATAAATTAAAAAGGGAAATTATCTCCAGTGCAGTAAAAGAATCATATGAAATAAGGGGCCGTGGTTATGCTGAAGCAACTAGAATTTATAATGAGGCATTTAAGGTTGATGAAGAGTTTTTTAACTTTTATCGCTCCATGAGCGCTTACAGTAAATCATTTGCCGAAAATAATACTAAATTTGTACTTTCACCAAACAATAACTTTTTAGATATTTTAAACAAAGGATGGAAATAATTTATGAAAAGTAAGGCATTTATTTTATCTATATTTGCATATTTTCTAATTGCATTTTCTTCATACGCTAATATGTTTGATTGGAATGCAAAAAAGGCCGTTGATGCTAGCATTACTGCATGTAACTGTAATCAAGGACTTGCCGATTTAGTGGAAGAACTCATTCCTGCGGTTGTAAATATTTCAAGCGAACAAATAATCAAACAAGAAAGTAACAATAGAACTAAAATCCCTTTTATGCCAAGAAATAATTTCTTTGATGATTTTAGAGAATTTTTTGAGCATTTTGATCAGTTTTTTATGGATAGGGGCCCTAGTGTTAACAGAGAGGTGGTGTTGCTTGGTTCTGGGTTTATTATAGATAAAGGTGGAACTATAGTAACCAATTATCACGTTATTAAAAACGCCCAAGATATCACAGTTACTATGAACGATAATACTTATTTCAAAGCAGAAGTTTTAGGCTATGATGCAAGAACTGATCTTGCTGTGCTTAAGGTTCATTCTAATAAAGATCTTCCTTTTGTTGCATTTGGCAATTCTGATACAGCAAGGGTTGGCGATACAGTTATTGCAATAGGTAACCCATTTGGTTTGGGTGGTTCTGTAAGCACAGGAATTATATCTGCAAGGTCCAGAGACATTAGTATCGGCACTATGAATGAATTTATTCAAACCGACGCTGCAATTAATAGAGGCAACTCTGGAGGGCCATTATTTGATTTAAATGGAAAAGTTATAGGCATTAACACCGCTATCTATTCCCCATCTGAGTCTGGCGGTAACGTGGGTATAGGCTTTGCTATACCATCTAATTTAGCTATGTCAATTATTGACACATTAAAAAGTGGCAAAAAAATAAAACATGGTTGGCTTGGTGTGCAAGTTCAGCCTATAACGAAAGAATTTGCTGAGTCTTTGGGTTTAAAAGATACAAAAGGTGCACTGGTTGCAAGTATAGTAAAGGATAGCCCTGCAGAAAAAGGTGGAATTAAGGTGGGTGACATATTATTAGAATTTGATGATAAAAAAATTGATAGAATGACACAACTGCCTCAAATGGTTTCAAGAACTGAACCTGGAAAAAAAGTACAAATTAAGTTACTTAGAAAGGGCAAAGAGGTCAATATTAAGGTTGTGATTGAAGAATCTGCAAATGATGGTCAAGGTAATAATCAAGAAGAAAATAAATCAACATCCGATTACATAACTGGTTTAACTGTTTCAAACCTGCCAAAAGAATCAAAAGAAAGTAATCCTACAAAAGGTGTGATAGTTACTAATGTAGATAGTAACAGTAATGCCACGCTGCGTGGTATTAAAAAAGGAGACATTATTATCCAATTAGATGGAACCGATATAGAAAATACTAATGATTTTCAAAAACAAGTTGATTCAGCAGTAAAGAAAAACGGTAAAGATTCAATAATGTTGCTCATTTACCGCAATGGAAATCAATTCTTTACTTCAATAAAGTTAAAGAAATAGCACTTTTCGTAGGTTATTTACTAAATTAGCAGCATTGTAAGCCTGCCATTGTAACACCTCAATCTTATAAGACAAATCAAAACTATTAAAGTCTACATTCCATTCACTAAAATACACATATGGATAATATAAATTTTCTAAAATTCATTGAACTGTGCTTTCAAACGGTGGTGCCGGGATGTGAGTATAATGATTATCGGTACATAAAAGTCATAGCAGACAGGCTGGAAGCAGCGAGCATTGGTGAAGTGAGACGAATAGTATTCAATATGCCTCCACGTTCAATGAAGTCCATATGTGTGAGTGTTGCGTGGCCCGCATGGATACTGGGAAATCAGCCAACCGCGAGAATAATAGTTGCAAGTTACTCTCGGCTGCTCAGCGAAAAGCACTCGCTTGATACCAAGTGCATAATGCAATCTGATTGGTATAAAGAGCTGTTTCCAGAGGTAAAATTATCCAAAGACCAGAACACTAAATATAAATTCCAAACAGTGCAGAGAGGATTTAGAATCGCAACATCAGTTGGAGGAACGTTAACCGGTGAAGGTGGAGATTTTATTATTGTGGACGATCCGCTTAACCCTGCCCAAGCTTTGAGTGAAACGTTTAGAAAGCGTGCCACAAACTGGTTCGATCAGACTTTGGTGACAAGGCTCAACGATAGAAAAAAAGGAGTAATTGTGCTTGTTATGCACAGGCTGCACCTGGAAGACTTAACTGGGCACCTCTTATCCAAGCCAAAAAACATATGGCATCATATTTGTTTGCCAATGATTTCTGAAAATAAGGAGGTTATTTATTCAATTAATAACCATACTGGTGTCATTCCAATTCCCCCTCCTGTCATCCCAGTGCCCAGACACTTGGATCCAGAAAATTCAACCGCAAAAGACTGGATTCCAGCATCAAGTGCTGGAATGACACTACCTGCAAGAGTATTATACTCAAGAGAAGAAGGTCAGTTGCTATATCCCCTGGAGGGAGGAAGAGAAGAAGTTGAGATGATAAAAGTTGAACTCGGGAGTTACGCTTTTGCTGCTCAATATCAACAAAACTCCCTGCCGCTTTCAAGTGGTATAATAAAACAAGAGTGGCTAAAGCGCTATAAAAATTTCCCTGATAATCCCTCACATGTAACTCAAAGCTGGGACACTGCAGTTTCAACAAACGATTCCAGCGACTTTAGCGTCTGCACTACCTGGGCAAAAATAGATAATAAATTCTATCTACTTGATGTATATCGAGCAAAGCTTGAGTATCCAAAGCTTAAAGAGCAAGTTCTGTCACTAGCTGCAAGATGGGCACCACATGCAATTTTGATTGAAGCAAAAACGAGTGGTCAGCAATTAACACAAGAGCTAAAGGCAAATAGCAATCTACCCATTATTGAAATTGTGCCACACAATGACAAACTCACTCGATTTTATCAAATTGTTCCAATTATAGAGTCTGGCAGGGTTTTTCTGCCGCATCAAGCAGTATGGCTCAGCGATTTCGAATATGAAATTTTAATGTTCCCAGAAGCCCGTTATGATGATCAGGTGGACAGTATGGTACAATATTTACAATGGATGAGAAAAATTAACACCAGCGCCTTTAGGGTCAGAGACTTTGGCCCCAACCCTAACAAAACACTTAGGTGGCTGAGAGCAGTGGATTAGGTACAAACCGCTTATACAAAAACTTCTTTTTCTTCTTGCAAGTGTTTCTTGATATCAGGAGAATCTACCCTAGAATTTATAAGAGATTTATCATTAAACTCTTCAATAAGCGACGGTGACTGTCCCCGCTCAAGCGACTTCCCTAAACCACTATCTGCAGAAGCTTGAGAACTACGTTCCCCAGGTAATTGTGCTTTTACAGAAGATTTTTTTATCTCCCATTCCTTCAGTAATTCCTCCCTCTGATCAGGATCAAGAGATTCTTGCAACTTTGTAGGATATACAGAAGTCAATGCTCGTATTTTTGGTTTATTGGAAAATCCACCATCCTCTAATTCAGTAGCCCCTGGCTTGTTTTTGGTACATGCTTCAGTAACAGGAGAAGTCTCTTTTGAGGGTGGATAACTTTTTGCTTTTCTTTCTGAGGCAGATCGCTCAGAAAGAGATGGTTTTTTAGTTACATGATGCACAAGATCACTTTTACTTGAACACATCGTATCACGCTCTACACTACGTCGCTTAAAAGGTGAGAACTCTGCTAGTATCAGCTTTATTTCTTCATAGGACAAACCACCCCTATGTTTCTTCGGAGATTTAATCTCTTGTGAATTTGCTTCAGAACACTCACCACTAACTTGCTGTTTTTCATGTTCCACATTGTTCACATCTTCAACACCTGATGATGACACATACCAAGTACTCTTCCCTGTTCGCATACTTTCATCAGCACCTTTCGATGATGAAGGTTCACTAGAACTCACCTGTAGCAATTCATTTCCGGACGTGCTTTGTGATGAACAACGGCTAGAAGCACTAGCCCATGCTGGCACATTTTAGCAGTACCTTTCAATGATGAAGGTTCACTAGAACTCACCTGTGACTGTTGCCGGAGTTCTGCATTTGAAGTCGGTAATGTACTAGCGCGTATTTGCTGAGACAAAGGGTCAGCCCCTACTGAATTAGTACCTTGCCATGATAAAGGTCTACCAACAAAAGATCTCACCTGTAGCAATTCATTTCCGGACGTGCTTTGTGATGAGCAATGGCTAGAAGTACTAGCCCATGCTGGCATATTCGCAGCAGCACCTACATTATAGCCTGGGAAACCCCTCTAATGCTCCATCCTGGCTTTTTCCCGTGGGAGAACTCAATCGTGCCAATTGTGCCTTATCTAGATGTCCATTAGGCAACCTGCCATTTTGAAAATGTATGGAAGACTCCCATTCCATATCTGACAGTTCAGTCGATGGCTCTGGACCACCACTTGAAGCACCAGAATCCTTAGGTTTCGGAGGTGACTCACCAATACCACTATCTCTGCTTCTGCTTCTGCTTCTTTGGTTGGGTGGCGTTCTTAGTCCACTCGGTCCTGCATGTATAGGAGAATTGAATGGCGACTGTGCAGGCGACAATTCTCGAAAATGAAGCTCAGGGTCAATGGACAGTTCATGGTCTTTGTTGATTACAGAGCTTTCTATGATCTTAGTTATCACACAGTGAGAAATTTCTTTATTAGAAAAGTCTATGCCATATACCCCACTGCTTCCATTTACTAATAATTTTCCCTGAGTTTTACCATAAAGATCACAAAATACAGCACCATTAAATGCATAATTTAGTTTAAGAGCTTCTTCGTTTGTTAATAATCTAGCTCCTTCATTACCTTTTATATTAGGTATAAGAATTGAGGCTTCTTCTCTACCTAAAGGGGAAGCACATACAAAGCCATATATTGCCACTCCTGTCAATTGACCAATAGATTCTACTATCATATCTTTAAATAACTTCACTTTATGATTAGCATCACTGTCAACTCCAAGATACATACCTACAAGCCATGCAACACGCCGTGTTACACTATCAATAAAACGAGCGTCATCAAAAACGTCCTTGATATATACACTATTGCCTTCAACCTTCAGGGGCTTCTTAGGAACATTTTCATATCTTTCTCTCATCCTTGATAAAAACCTATGCTCAAATTGCTGACGTGATTCTTTAGTATCAAATTTAGAACAACACAAATATTTTCTCTTGTTAAATGGTACAGTTGTGCTGCTAATTTGCATATCTTCTAGAATATCCTTTTCAAGTGAAGAAGCTAAGTGAGACTTTAGATTAAAAATTACGCCCTGATCTATAGGTATTACAAACTTATACCCATTCTGTTCATCCCAAAACCAGTCTCTATCACTGATATTAAATGGGAAAGAATTAACATCAAAAATTAGCTTAGCTGTATCCAATATTTCTGCATCATTACTTTCTTCAATACCATAGAATTCACGTATTATCTTCCTTTTTATACTGTTCAGATACCTTCTACACTGATACGTATTCATACTCTTCTCAAATGAGACTACGATATAGTCCTCCTTGCCCTCGCTTTGCAGCGTGAAATTGGTTTTAACTGTATTACGAGCATAATTATGTACATTAAAAGCGCTAATCAACGCCCTTACTGTTTCTCTTATATTAGGCATACTAACCTCCCCATTTTTAAATTACAACAACTAGCCTTTACTTATAGAACTACCAGGATTGTTTTTCTGCTCAGACTGATGCCTCCTTTCTTCTACTCTTCTGGCTGCATTACTATGATCATCATACCTCATTCCTTTTCCTCCCTGCACTATACCACCACCTGGTGCTGTATTCTCACTTTTCCACTTTTTAGCATTAAAACCTTTTTTATCATTACCGCTATACATATTGCCTCCTAAGTAAAAATATTATGTAATTAATATACTAAAAATAAATTGTAGTGCAAACACTTTTTTTATATTCTTTAGCATAAATTTTATTCATTCTTTATTCATAAAACTTAAGTTTTCTAGATTCCGCTAACACGTAGCGGAATGACGAACTGTCGACATCTATCTATATGCCCCTGGATTCCAGTTTCACGCACTGGAATGACATGGTGAGGCGTCATCCAAGTAGCTGATGCTGGTTCCATCCAAGAGGGTGTCATCCCAGTGCCCAGACACTGGGATCCAATATTCTTTATCACATAAGTAACTAACACTGGTTTTTCACAATTTCATCAAAAACACTCCCTTTTAACATAAAACCTTACACTTATCAAACCCAATGTACATCCTGGATTCCAGTACTGGAATGACAAGTCATTGGCAACCCTAAGTTCCCTGCGTCATACCGCCGCGGTATCTCAAGCATAGATTCCGCTAACACGTAGCGGAATGAGGAACTGTCGACACCTATCTATATGCCCCTGGATTCCAGTTTCACGCACTAAAATGACAAGAAAGGGACACTGGGATCCAGTGTTCTTTATCACATAAGTAGCTAACACTAACTTCTCGATGGTGTATTACCATTTCCTCTTGCTGCACGTCCATTCAATACATCAGTAACTTTTGATCTAGGATCTTCTTGAGCACCACCCACAGAACATTGCTTAGATTCATTCTCAGCACTATTCCAAGTACCCATGTTAGTAAAATCAAATCCACAATCAGCAACAGAACTTTTAATGGATTGCTTAGGAGCTCCTCTGTCAGAAGCAGATTCCTGAACAGATTTTTCTGGAGCACTTCCGTTAGGTTGCCCTGGGTTAGGAACAGGACTCTTAGCAGATTGATTCGAAGCTTTTTTGTCAGAAACAAAGCTTTGAGCAGATTGGCTTGAAGCTTGATGGGTATTATTATTACCTTGCCCTGTCATTTTTCTCCAATCACCATTGCATCCATAAACCTTTTTTCTCTCCTGCCACGTCTCCGTTGCAGTCTTTGGAACAGGTGGACACACAGCCACTTTCGGTCCCTCAGGCTTCGCTTTTTTCTCTTCTTCCACTTTTGGTTTTGTTTCTTTTATCTCGCGGATCTCCTCCTTTATAACCTCTTTAGGCATTAGTTCTTTCATAGGTTTTGGTAAAAGATCAAGTCCCGGTTTGCTCAGAACAACCGGCCTTACAAATCCGTATAAAACTTCAAAAAGGGAAACTGGCACTTTAGGTTTTTCTCTTTCATCTATCTTTATTTCTACTTCTTCATGAACTTCTTTAATTGCTTCTAATGATGTTTTTTCTGCTTTAGCTGTTTCTTCTTTAGATGCCTCTACTATAGCTGCTAGCTCAACTCCAAACATCTCTGCAAACATTGTAACAATCCATCCGGTAACGGCCATTTGTAACTTGAATTTTAGATCCGTCAATGCTTGTAGACGTTCGAGCACCCTTGCAAACTCTTCTACTGATAACTCACCACTGTTTAATTTTTCCCGCAATTCTTTTATCTCTTTGTCCAACCTCTTGTCCCAACTCAAATCTAAATTACTTTTGAAGATCTCCTTGATTAACTTCTTAAGCTTATCACACAAAAACTTAATTATCGCAGCAATCAGGTTTTTTTCTTTCTTTTCCTTGAGCATTTGGTAGATTTTCGGATCATCTACATCTACTTCAAAGAGGTTGAAGAGAGATTCAAAGAAACTCCAGAAATCTCCCAGTGGTCTTTCACAATCGAAGTAACCCTCATTACCTCCTTTGGTATATAATTCTGCTTGAGATGGTATTTCATCGACACAACTAGAGGCCTGACGCTCACACTCGAGCCTTCTGAGCAAATCTTGTCTGTCAAGCTCCTCTACGGCTGCTTTCAGTTCATTTAACTTCTGCTCCGCAGAGAAATCTTGCTCCCTAATTTTTCCTTGAAAGATTGAGCTACCGCTTTCGTTATTATCTGAAAAAATTTCCATTGTTCTTGTCCCCTTAATAAAATTACTGTCTTTATTATTACCTGAAAAGCTTTCCATTATTTTTGCTCCCTTTATAAAACTTAATAATTTAATTGTACAGCACTAAATATTTAAGAAGTCTTAACGTAAAGATATCAATAAAATTATTTACATTTTTACACTATATATATTATATCATACGCTTTTTAACCTTTCAATAATATTTTTTTTATTCTTGCTGCTTTTTCAAGCTCTAGCATGCGCTCTCCTTCTTATTAATGTTCACTTTTGCCTCCACTACCACTTTTTCTTGTAAAGTATTTGTTTATTATACTCTCTGGCATAACATTGTGCAACATATTGTATTCAGAGTGTATTGAACGAGCCTGAAAGGCTGATAAACGAGTATCAACAAAGACTGTCAGAAAGCAAAGATAAAGCTACGTTAGATATAACTTAGCCACATTTGCCTTTAGCTCTTGTGTTAATTTGCTGCGGACAAGCTTGCGTCAAATCAGAATATGGATCATCCTTAATAGTCTCGATTGACTCTGTAGGTACATTACCATTTTTCTTAAAACCTTTATCTTCTATAGCTTCCAGAACACTTTTTCCTTCTAAGAAACTTCCTTAACTAGCTCCTCTTGTTGCACTAAAGTATAGCCAAATTCTCGTGCCTTTTTGATCAAATTTTTTACAGCTCTCTCCTTATATCGTGTTTCATAGTATTCCATTCCTTTTTCTACATATTCTTGTCCGTATTTGAGCATACTATAAAATATGCATGCTATTTTTCTTGCAGTAGCTGTTATTGCTTTTGGTGCTCCTAATCGTTTTTTTAATCTCCTGTAGTATGCACCCAATGAACTTTTACTATTTCCTACAGAATTAGCAGCCATTCGAAATGCATTCGCAGCACGATTAATGACTTTACGCGTTCTTGTGCTAAACACTTTTTCTCCTGTAATTTTATTGGCAGGGCTGAGTCCTAACCACGATGAAAAGTGTTTTTCTGTTGACCATTTATTATGGTTTATACCAGTTTCTGAAATTATAGTCTGTATACTTAGTATATCAAGCCCTGGAACTTTAGTAAAATCCATACCAGTTATTCGGTGCAGTTCCTCGTGCAAAGCAAAGTCAGGCTTACTTTTTCTGTGCTTATTCTTTTCCTTACTCAACTGTTTACTTTCGTTAGATTTTGTTTCAAACGTTTTGTAATAGACCTCAATATTTCTATCACATTCTGCTATTTTTTCTTGATAAATATTATATAGTTCAAATTCTTGCTTTAGCGTGAATACATGTTCCTCTCTATAATCGCCAGCTAACGCTTTTGCTATAGTAGACTGATCATTTTTTATTCGTGCATCCCTGAATTGAGCCAATTTCCCAGAATCTCTTTCGCCTTTAATTATAGCCTTGATAATTTTCATACCAGTTACTCCTGTTATATCTCTTATAACTCTATGCAGTTGTATATTCATTTGAATTAATGCCTTCTGCATACGCAGAACATGTGTAGATGCACTTTCAGTGAGGTTCTTACGTTGTCGCACGTAACTACGCAATACACATATCTGGCTATCTGGCCTAAATGACCCTTGGAGTAATCCATAACTATGTAGTTGTTGTAACCACTGACAGTCCTGAACATCTGACTTTCTCCCAGGTACATTTTTTACATGTCGCGCATTTACCAACTTAACTTCAAAACCGTAAGATTCCAGTATTTGAAACAAAGGAATCCAATATACACCAGTTGATTCCATCGCTACGGTTGTAACTTTACACTTTTTTAACCACCTTGCTAAATTATGAAGGTCTTCAGTGAAGCAGCCAAATTTTTGAACACGTTGCTCATCTCTTCTCTCGGGTATACATACATAATGTACAGCCGAACCAACATCTATCCCTGCTGCATCAGGATTCATTACCTCTAATTTACTTTTTGTCATTGTAATTGACCTCCTATAACTTATAATGAAGAAGTATTTAAGCTTGGGACGGTTAGATTATACAATCTTCTAATCGAGGTAGTCGTAATAGACTCCATCAGTGGTTTAACCGTTCCTCCAAAACCATGCTCCCAAACGGGCACTCTAGCACCATTGAGCGTCCGGTTATAACTGCAAAAATACTTCTTAATAAATTATATTTAAAAATTGTTATAGCACTGGATAAAATAGTTTCTTTCAGGTTTAACAAGATTTTTCCTTGTT
>NZ_JAPQLL010000009.1:0-10613 GCF_028981865.1 Wolbachia endosymbiont of Drosophila nikananu
GCTCTTTCAAAATTTCTCGATCCTCGCAATGATTTGTGTTTCAAAAAAATCTTTGGAACGGAAAAAAATAAGAATATCCTGATCCACTTTTTGAACGATATTTTAGGGTTTACTGAGATAAATGCAATACAAGAAGTTGAGTTTCTTAGCACTATTATGGATCCCGAAGTTGCCTCTGATAAACAAAGTATTGTTGATGTTCTCTGCAAGGATTCTCACGGAAATAGATATATAGCAGAAATGCAGCTCGCTAGAGACAAGGGCTTCGAAAAACGCGCTCAATTATATGCCGCTAAAGCCTACTCAAGACAATTAGATAAATCTGGCAACTACATTGATTTAAAGAAAGTCTTCTTTATTGCTATATCAAATTGTAACTTACTTCCTGAAGAAGTTGATTATATCTCTACTCATAATATACGTGATATAAAAACTAACGGCCATTACTTAAAAGATTTTCAATTTATCTTTATAGAATTACCAAAATTTTCAAAAAGTAAAGTAGAGCAGTTAGAAAGTATAGTAGAAAGGTGGTGTTTCTTTTTTAAATACGCAGAAGAAACAACAGAAGAGGACTTAAAAGAGATAGCAGAAAAAGCGCCAATAATAAAGCTAGCATATGATGAATTAGACAAGTTTCGTTGGGACGAAAAAGATTTAGTAGCTTACGAAGAAAGAATAATGGATCTACGCAAAGAAGAAGCCATTCTTGAATACAGACTTGATCTTGCTGAAGAGAAAGGTATACAAAAAGGTATAGAGAAAGGAAAAATTGAAGGGAAAATTGAAGGGAAAATTGAAGTTGCAAAAGCGATGCTGGCTAATAATGCTGATGTCAACACTATTGTCAAGTTTACTGGCCTTTCTATTAGTGAGATTGAAGAATTAAGTGGAAATCTGTGAACGGTTACACTTGGAAAACTTTTGTGGCATAATTTAAGTGGGCAGTGTAGTCTACGATTACCGCATAATTTACTATATAGATATTCCAGAACATACAGACTTCAATTGAACACAGAAAAGATTCTTATCAAAGTTAATTACCCTTATTGTCAATAACTATTAGCTACAGACCAGTTCTTGTTAAGTTACAGTAAAGAAATGGGTCATATATAGCTAAACTGACTTACGATAATTTGAAAAACCGTCATTCCGCTACTAGTTAGCGCCGCGGCGGCATAGCTATAGAATATAGATCAGAAGTGACAAAGCCTAAAAAAAGGCCTAATATAACACAAAAAGCTTTATGAAAATCAGAGTTGGAGTAATAGGCTGCTTAGGCAAAATGGGCAAGAAAATACTCAATGAATTAATTACAAATACCAAAGTGGAAATAGCAGGTGCTGTTGCCCGTTCAGGCAGTAAGTACATAGATTCAGATATTGGACTAATTATAGCCAATCTAGGAATCAAGTTTACAAGTTCTATTAGTGGCATATTTGAGTCATCTGACGTTGTAATAGATTTTACAACTAAAGAATGTATGTTAGACTGCCTTAAAGCAGCTGTAAAATTTAAAACACCGCTGGTTAGTGGCACAACTGGAATAGAAGGTGTCGATTTAAAAGAGTATGCTGCTGAAGTTCCAATATTATGGTCAGCAAATATGAGTGTTGGGGTTAATGTGTTGCTGAAATTGGTAAAAAAAGCTGCTGAGCTTTTAGGTAATGAATATGACGTTGAGATTTGGGAAATGCATCATAACTTAAAAAAGGATTCACCATCTGGAACAGCTATAGAACTTGGCAAAACAATTGCTAACGCTTCAAAAGTGGATTTTCAGTCTAATCAATATTTACATAGTGGTTCAAACATAAGAAAAAAGGGGGGAATAGGTTTTGCAGTATCTCGTGGAGGTGGAGTAATAGGAGATCACAGCGTGATGTTTGTTAATTCTGATGAACGGATAGAACTAAACCACAAAGCAATTGATCGCACAACATTTGCTAGAGGAGCTGTTCAAGCAGCAGTATGGCTATATGAAAATAAAAGAGAAATTCCGGGGCTCTATTCAATGCAGGATGTGATATGAGCAATACACGTGCCTCTGTTAAAGATTTAAATCTCTGGTATGGCTCTAAGCAAGTTTTATTCGATATAAATTTGAATATTTATAAAAGAAAAGTTACTACTTTTATCGGACCATCCGGGTGCGGTAAATCAACATTTTTGCGTTGTTTTAATCGTATGAATGACTATGTACCTGGATGCAAAACTGTTGGTGAATTAGATATCGATGGGCTGGGTGATATATATTCACGCGATATGGATGTTGTGCTACTCAGAGCAAAAGTTGGCGTGGTATTTCAAAAACCAAATCCTTTTCCAAAATCAATATATGACAATGTTGCTTATGGGCCAAAACTGCATGGTATGGTGAAGGATAAGCAAAAATTGAATGAGATGGTGGAAAATAGTTTAACTAAAGTTGGCTTATGGGAAGAGTTAAAAGACAGATTGCAAGATAGTGCACTCGATTTATCCGGTGGCCAACAACAGAGGCTATGCATCGCTCGCGCAATTGCAGTGAAGCCAACTATTTTATTAATGGATGAACCGTGCTCCGCTCTCGATCCAATGGCAACCAATGCAATCGAAAATCTTATACAAGAGCTGAAATTAAGGTTTACTATAATTATGGTAACTCATTCAATTAAGCAAGCTAAAAAGTTATCTGATAGTGTAATTTTCTTTCATAATGGCAGAATTGTTGAGTCTGGAAGCACTCAAGAAATATTCGAAGATGCTCAATCTCCCTTAACAAAGGAGTATATCCTGGATCATTAAATTTCTGTCATCCTATGGCTTTGCGATTAAATCCATTAGCTTCAAAAATTGTAATACTTAAAAATATGATTGAATAATTATTAATAATAGTGTATAATTATTAACGTTTTTCAGGCATTTTTGTTATGGCTTTTTCTAAATTTCTCGATCCAAAAAATGACTTCGCGTTCCGGCGTATCTTTGGTACTGAGAAAAACAAAGATATTCTTGTTCATTTTCTCAATGATATTCTAGGTCTCACTGGTGAGGCTGAAATAAAAGATGTAAAATTTCTAAGTCCCATTCAAAACCCTGAAATTGCCGCTAAAAAGGAAAGTATTGTCGATGTACTCTGTAGAGATTCTACAGGTGTTCAATTTATTTGCGAGATGCAGGTTGCTAGAACGACTGGCTTTGAAAAACGTGCCCAATACTATGCTGCTAAAGCTTATTCAAGCCAAGCCGGTGTAGGTGACAAATATCATGAACTTAAAGAAGTTATCTTCATTGCTATCACTGATTTTATTCTATTTCCTCATAAATCAGCCTACAAATCCGATCATGTCACTCTTGACAAGGTAACCTTTGAACATGATCTAAAAGACTTTAGTTTCACTTTTATAGAGTTGCCTAAATTTAAGAAGAAGGAAGATCAATTGGAAAATATAGTCGAAAAGTGGTGTTATTTTTTTAGGTATGCAAATCAGACTAGCGAAGAGGATCTAAAAAAAATAGTAGGAAGTGATATAATTATTGGTAGGGCTTACAATGAATTGAACCAATACAATTGGAGTGAAGAAGAGCGGTTTACGTATGATCAAGCTAAGAAACGTGAGGATGATAATTTATCTTGCCTTAAACAAAAACTTAATGAAGGCATCCAAATCGGTAGAGAGAAAGGTAGAATTGAAGGAAAAATTGAAGTTGCAAAAACAATGTTGGCTAATAATGTTGATGTTGACACTATCGTTAAGTGTACAGGTCTTTCCATTAGTGAGATTGAAGAATTAAGGAATGTGTTAAAAGAGTATTTGAATGACAAAATATAATGTTAAGAAGTCTAATCTACTTTCAATTCCCCAGTATGTAAATTGCGTGGTAAAGATTCTAATTCCTTTGCAGTACTTAAACTTTTATTTTTTGCATGTATACCAAGCTTATTAAATTCTCGGGCAGCAGGAAACACCCTTGCTTCAAGCGAACCAGCAGTTTTATTATAATGATCAACAGCGCTTTTTAAGCTCCTGCGCAAATTATCAAAGTTTTCACCCATTGTGCAAATGCGCTCATATAAAATATGACCTAGTTCACTGATTTTCTTTGCATTTTCAGCTATCATCTCTTGCTTCCATCCATACGCTATTGCTCTCAGCAACGCAATTAGAGTGATCGGTGTTGCAATGATCACTTTTTTTTCCACTCCAATCTCTATCAAAGCAGGCTCATATTCCAGCGCTGCACTAAAAACCCCCTCCCCTGTTAAGAAAAGCACCACAAGTTCTGGCGTATTTTCAAATTGATTCCAATACTCTTTTTTACCTAAGTCATTTATGTGTTTTTTTATTGCCAGGGAATGATTCTTTAATTTCTCCTTTTGTATTTGCAAATCATTCTGTGATATAGCATCCATGTAGGAATCCAGTGGCACTTTAGCATCTATTATTATTTGCTTTCCAGATGGCATTTTAATTATTAAATCAGGACGCAATAAATTATCCTCGTTTTTATCAATCACTGAGGCTTGAGTAAAAAAATCGCAATATTCAATCATTCCCGCCATTTCTACCACTCTCTTTAACTGCATTTCACCCCATTTTCCTCTAATGTGAGGCTTTCTCAAGGCATTAGCAAGGCTGGAAGTTTGGTTCATCAGCGCTCCAATTTGTTCCTTTAAACCTTCATAGGCCCCTACCCTCTCTTTTTCTAGCTCACGTATTTCATTATCGAATTTTTCTAATTTTTCTTTTATTGGAGTGACAACTTCGTTAATCGTTGCTTGTCTTTTTTTAAAATCGCTTTCCGTTTCTTTTAATTTACTATCGATTACTTCCTTTGCTAAGTTCAGAAAATTATTGTTATTTGTCTGCAAAGCATCAAGAGAGAGCGCTTTAAAAGTGTTTGTTAATCTCTCCTCTGCTTTTGTTAGTAACTCTATTTCCTTTTTCTTTTCCTCACGTTCTTTTTGCAGAGTTACTTCAAGTTCTGCTCTTTTGACCCTTAAATCAACTATTTCTTCATTCTTCGTAAGCAAACTTTGTTTTGTCTCTTGAAGTTCTTGCTCTAATTTACATAAATTACCCTCAAGGTTTGCTTTCTTTTCGCTCAGTTTCTTTACGATAATGTAGAAAAATAGTAATAGAGAGACAACCAGAGCTATAGAATTGAAAAGCATCAGAATACAAAAAAAACCGTACTCTTAATACTATCTAATTTTTCTGTATATAAAAAAGAAAAAAGAGCACCTAAAGAAGTGCTCTTTTTTTGGAAGTTTGTTTATAGTTTATTATTTGTCTTATCATTACCAGCAGCTTGCACGCTAGGCGCAGTAAACGATGTTGCAGGCTTTGTTCCTTCTACACCGCCAACTCCTAATTGCTCACCTAAATTTTCATCAAAACCATAGAATGTTTCATCAGTATCATCTCCACAGCTATTTGTTTCTGGTGATCCTAAATTATCTTCCTCACTTTCTGTAGGTTCACTCAATCCAACCCTTACGAAACTCAAGCTACCAGAGTTTGATGTGCTATCATTTGCAGACGCTTCAGGTTGAGAATTGTCAACCCCTTTAGTAGCACCTTTAGCCAAAGGTTGATATTTTTGTATAGAATCTATTACAACAAATGTCGACCCTTCCTTAAAGCTTAAGGAGCTTTTCATTTTATCTATATCATTAAATACTCGGTTATCACCTATTTTTTGCAGCGCGCTAATAAATAGAGATACGGAACCATCCCCATTTTCCTTCTTACTAAAATTGATTTTAAAATCACTTTTATTGCAGTGTATTTCTGCACGATATTTACCATTATTTTTTTTGTGTTTATAATCTTCTAGCTTTTGTTGAATATCATCTGCAAGACATAGTTCTAATTTTCCGTCAAAAACGTTGATAGTAGAAGATTCTCTCTTAGATTTCTCAGAGTTTGGTATTTCTTCAACTTTAAGGTAGTTTTCATTTAATGCTTCTTTTTGAGTTTTGGTGTTGTAGTACTTTTTGATTGTGCTTGAGCAGGTTCCTGTCTCTCATTGCCTGAAGACTTCTCTTGCTGTGATGTATTTTGTTGAGTAGCATTTGCTTTACCACCAAACAACCACTTCCAACCTGATGAAATTTTTCTTGCAATCCATGAAATTCCTGTGTGATCAGCAATCCACTTAAAAAACTTTTTTATTTTTTCCCACATATTTTACCCCTATAATTAATAATAAATTAACTCAGTTATTACATATAAAGTCTAACCTGTCAACTGTGGAGAGAAAATATATGGTATAAAAAGAAGTAAAATGGTTCTATAGCTAAACTGACTTACGGCAATTTGAAAAACCGTCATTCCGCTACTAGTTAGCGGAATCTATCCGCGGCGGTATGACGTGCTGCTTTGGTCAGCTATAAAGATGATGCTGTGGAAGTTTTTAGTACTTGCTCGCAACTTTCAACAATTTAATAGCACTGGTGTTTACAACCTCTCCGCCGACACGCTTAGTGACAAAGAACCTCACATAAGGTTTATTCGTATAAGGGTCTCGTAATATTCTCATTCCTCTGTTATCTACAATCTTATAAGCTTGTTTGAAATCTGCCATCGCAATTACCGGTAGCTGATTGTTTGGCACCGGTGGCATATCGGCAGATTGATATACTGGTATTCCCATTAAGGTATCTGGAGCTTCAAGCGACAAACTTGGTTGCCAGAGATATTGGCCCTCTTGAGATTTTAGCAGCCTAATGTTCTTCAACGTACTCCTGTTCATCAAAAATGACGCATCTTTGGAATAATATTCATCCAGAGAGTAATACAACATCATTATTGAATCGCTATCTAATTTTTCAGTTTTAACTTGCTCTATTTTATTATAACTGTTTCCATTTTCATAAGTTAAAATTCCTTTGGGTTGAAAAGTGCCCTCACCTTTAATGAAGGCTTCGCTTTCTTCCTTACTAAAAGTCTCGGCAATCTTTTCCACCAGCCAACTCTCAACATCAACAAACGCATCATCGAGTAACTTTTGTGATATTTGTGGTTGAGCATATAACTCGTAAGTCGTGATAGAAATCTTTTGGATTTTGGGTGTGTCCGTATCTTTTGCAAAATCATACTTAGATTTATTGCCACCGTCCTCATCATCTACTGTTTCACTGCTCCAACCTGCACCGGCACGGTTAAAATCTTCTATAATGTAATCCAATGTTTCAGTAGAGATTCTTTGATTGGAGCATATTTGTCGCATTGGGGACGAATCAGTTACGCGCTTGTTTATGCGTTTTACAATATGCGGAGTAACTAGATACCCTCCAATATCATTATCATCTCCACTGAGGGTTTTGTGTGATAAACCGCTTTCCATTCCCTTGCGGATATAATCAGAAAAATATTTATCACTTGTGCTAAAATCTGTATTTACTTCTGGCCGTTGAGCTGCAGTTTCGATCAAGTCTAAACGCTCTTTGCAACTATCAATGGCATTATTTACCTTGCATAGCTGCTCAATCGTTGCAGAATCAGCACGCCCTTTGCTCTCAATTTCTTTTAATTTGCGATCATTTATTAATTTAAATTGCTCCCATGATGAAGCGAGTTCATTAATACGGTGAGCGATATCGGTAAGTGACATAATAGCCTCCTTTGAAAATGAAATTAGAATGGAAAATTAGTTAGCATTAGACTTCTTTTGAATTTTGCAGGCAACTGTGTTGTAATTTGAAGACAACAACCCTGTTGTTAACTACACTTCAGCATGAAAAAAAACCGAAGAAAACTTATTTGTTGAGAATATGAAGCTAGAAACAGCGTGGCACTTTGTACCACGCTTAGTACTGTAAGCTTAATCCAGTAATCAAATTAAGCGAGGCAAAACAAAAGATAATAACACTATATAACGTTCGTTTTTTTGTGTCAAGCACTTTTTTTTATCTGCTTCGATTAGATAAGGGATTTCAATATTAATTCTGCACTACTTGCAGTTTTTGTAATGGGTCTGCCAATGACGATATAATCGGCTCCTGAATTTATTGCTTCCCTTGGTGTTGCTGTTCTTTTTTGGTCGTCATGACCTGGATCTATACGAATTCCTGGAGTAATAATTTTAAAGTCTTCACCGCATTCTTGGCGCACTTCTTGAGCTTCCAATGCAGAACAGACTATTCCATGGAGTCCAATCTTTTTTGCAAGCTTTGCAAGCAAAATTACCTGTGATTTTACCTCTCTTGCTACTCCAAGCTCGTTTAAATCCTCATTGCTCATACTAGTTAGCACTGTCACTCCAATCAGCTTTATTTTTGTGCCTTGCACCACACTTAGCGCTTCTTCAAGCATTTTTGTTCCACCGCTGATGTGCAGAGTTAACATTCCAATGCTCAGAACTTTTATTACTTCAACGGTTTTAGCTACAGTGTTTGGAATGTCATGCAATTTCAGATCTAAAAAAATTGGTACATTACATTTTGCAACTTCTTGCACTCCAGAGAGACCATGAGCAGCAAAAAATTCTAATCCCAGCTTTACCATGCCAACTTTACCACGCAGAATATTAGCTAGAGAAATAGCCTTATTTAAGTCTTGTGTATCCAGTGCGCATATTATTGGGTTCATTATCTTGCATGATTTATTTTATAATAAGACTAATTGTTGTATTGTCAAGTTCTTGCACTCTGATTGGATTGACTGTATTCATTACATACTTCCTTTAATAGAGATGAAGGTTTGGTCGGAGTGGATGAGCGACTGTTATATCCAGAATCTTCCTCGGATCCATACTCACGATCTCCTGCATATAAAGAAACAGATGTTTCGTCTGGCAATGATGCATATTCAGAATCTTTTACAAGTTCTGGCAAGTGTTGTACGGCTGTTTCTTTTAGTTCTTCTAATAAAGATTTTATTACTTGAATCTCACCAGACACTTTTTTTAATACTGCTTCTATATTATTATCTCTACTTCTTTTTATTGGTCTTTCTATCTCGCATGCTATATGTTGTATAGCCCGTTGTATAAGACTCACTACTTCCTTCAAACCTTTTTGAAGTTGTTCTATTTGAGAGCATCGAACAAGGAAAAATCTTGTTAAACCTGAAAGAAACTATTTTATCCAGTGCTATAACAATTTTTAAATATAATTTATTAAGAAGTATTTTTGCAGTTATAACCGGACGCTCAATGGTGCTAGAGTGCCCGTTTGGGAGCATGGTTTTGGAGGAACGGTTAAACCACTGATGGAGTCTATTACGACTACCTCGATTAGAAGATTGTATAATCTAACCGTCCCAAGCTTAAATACTTCTTCATTATAAGTTATAGGAGGTCAATTACAATGACAAAAAGTAAATTAGAGGTAATGAATCCTGATGCAGCAGGGATAGATGTTGGTTCGGCTGTACATTATGTATGTATACCCGAGAGAAGAGATGAGCAACGTGTTCAAAAATTTGGCTGCTTCACTGAAGACCTTCATAATTTAGCAAGGTGGTTAAAAAAGTGTAAAGTTACAACCGTAGCGATGGAATCAACTGGTGTATATTGGATTCCTTTGTTTCAAATACTGGAATCTTACGGTTTTGAAGTTAAGTTGGTAAATGCGCGACATGTAAAAAATGTACCTGGGAGAAAGTCAGATGTTCAGGACTGTCAGTGGTTACAACAACTACATAGTTATGGATTACTCCAAGGGTCATTTAGGCCAGATAGCCAGATATGTGTATTGCGTAGTTACGTGCGACAACGTAAGAACCTCACTGAAAGTGCATCTACACATGTTCTGCGTATGCAGAAGGCATTAATTCAAATGAATATACAACTGCATAGAGTTATAAGAGATATAACAGGAGTAACTGGTATGAAAATTATCAAGGCTATAATTAAAGGCGAAAGAGATTCTGGGAAATTGGCTCAATTCAGGGATGCACGAATAAAAAATGATCAGTCTACTATAGCAAAAGCGTTAGCTGGCGATTATAGAGAGGAACATGTATTCACGCTAAAGCAAGAATTTGAACTATATAATATTTATCAAGAAAAAATAGCAGAATGTGATAGAAATATTGAGGTCTATTACAAAACGTTTGAAACAAAATCTAACGAAAGTAAACAGTTGAGTAAGGAAAAGAATAAGCACAGAAAAAGTAAGCCTGACTTTGCTTTGCACGAGGAACTGCACCGAATAACTGGTATGGATTTTACTAAAGTTCCAGGGCTTGATATACTAAGTATACAGACTATAATTTCAGAAACTGGTATAAACCATAATAAATGGTCAACAGAAAAACACTTTTCATCGTGGTTAGGACTCAGCCCTGCCAATAAAATTACAGGAGAAAAAGTGTTTAGCACAAGAACGCGTAAAGTCATTAATCGTGCTGCGAATGCATTTCGAATGGCTGCTAATTCTGTAGGAAATAGTAAAAGTTCATTGGGTGCATACTACAGGAGATTAAAAAAACGATTAGGAGCACCAAAAGCAATAACAGCTACTGCAAGAAAAATAGCATGCATATTTTATAGTATGCTCAAATACGGACAAGAATATGTAGAAAAAGGAATGGAATACTATGAAACACGATATAAGGAGAGAGCTGTAAAAAATTTGATCAAAAAGGCACGAGAATTTGGCTATACTTTAGTGCAACAAG
>NZ_JAPQLL010000010.1:0-9420 GCF_028981865.1 Wolbachia endosymbiont of Drosophila nikananu
ATCAAGTCTGTATTCAAGAATGGCTTCTTCTTTGCGTAGATCCATTATTCTTTCTTCGTAAGCTACTAAATCTTTTTCGTCCCAACGAAACTTGTCTAATTCATCATATGCTAGCTTTATTATTGGCGCTTTTTCTGCTATCTCTTTTAAGTCCTCTTCTGTTGTTTCTTCTGCGTATTTAAAAAAGAAACACCACCTTTCTACTATACTTTCTAACTGCTCTACTTTACTTTTTGAAAATTTTGGTAATTCTATAAAGATAAATTGAAAATCTTTTAAGTAATGGCCGTTAGTTTTTATATCACGTATATTATGAGTAGAGATATAATCAACTTCTTCAGGAAGTAAGTTACAATTTGATATAGCAATAAAGAAGACTTTCTTTAAATCAATGTAGTTGCCAGATTTATCTAATTGTCTTGAGTAGGCTTTAGCGGCATATAATTGAGCGCGTTTTTCGAAGCCCTTGTCTCTAGCGAGCTGCATTTCTGCTATATATCTATTTCCGTGAGAATCCTTGCAGAGAACATCAACAATACTTTGTTTATCAGAGGCAACTTCGGGATCCATAATAGTGCTAAGAAACTCAACTTCTTGTATTGCATTTATCTCAGTAAACCCTAAAATATCGTTCAAAAAGTGGATCAGGATATTCTTATTTTTTTCCGTTCCAAAGATTTTTTTGAAACACAAATCATTGCGAGGATCGAGAAATTTTGAAAGAGCCATGGCAAAAATGCTTGAAAATATTAACAATTATACACTATTATTAACAATTATTCAACCATATTTTTGAAGATATAGCTAAAGTGGCTTAGGTTTGCCTACAATTTGAAAAACCGTCATTCTGCTACTCGTTAGCGGAATCTATGCTGAGATACCGCGGCGGTATGACGTAGGGAAACCTTTCTTGAGTTAGCTATAGCTATGCCGCCGTGGCGCTAATACGTAGCGGAATGACGGTTTTTCAAATTGTCGTAAGTCAGTTTAGCTATAGGCAGCAATTTTCTGTGTTTATTTTAAATTGAAGAAAGCTCAAATGAAAGATCGTGCTTTGCTAAAAATCACAGAATGCAGTCTGGTTACAAATAAACTATTTTGATAGTTAATGTGGTCTAGTTTTGACGTATGGACTATCCAAAGAAAAGGGTGGTATCATAACCTCAAAAATTTTTATGCTTTCTTCGTTCAGAAATTCATACTTACCCTGCATTACTCCTGACGGTGCATTTAAGTATGTTCCACTTGTGTATTTAAATACCTCTCCAGATCTTATCACAGGTTGTTCTCCGATAACACCAACTCCGGCAATTTCATTTATTTTTCCCTTATAATCTATTATTTGCCAATGACGACTTAATAATTGAATAGTTGATTGGCTTTTGTTTTTTATCTTAACGTTATACATCCATACATAGCAATTTTCATAAGGAATGGATTGCTCTTCAATATAAATTGGCAAAACTGTAACTTCAACAAAGTTGGTAGTTAGTGTGTACTCTATCATTATAGAATATTCATGATAAAAAGATAGTACTTTAATTATATACTTTTTTCATAGATTTTTCAAGTATACTTTAATTAGGAAATATCAATTTATAGTATGAATGAACCAGATGCACTTAGCAAAAAAGTAATAGGAATAATAGGTGGTGGACAATTAGGTAAAATGACTGCTATCGCTGCAACAAAACTTGGACAAAAAACACATGTTTTTGCCAGTGCTAAGGACGATCCGGCTTGCTCTGTTGCTGATGATTTCACAATAGCAGATTTCTCTGATAAGAAAGCGCTTGAATCTTTTGCACAGAGTGTGGATTTGGTCACTATTGAGTCTGAAAATATTCCATGTAGTGCAATTGATATCGATGTAAATTTTTATCCGGGTAAAAAAGCGTTACACATTGCGCAAAATAGGCTTAGAGAGAAAGATTTCATTAGAAGCTTGAGTATAAAAACTGCTGAATACAAAAGTATACAAAATTATAATGAGCTATTAGAAAGCAGTAGAGCTTTTGGCTATCCAACAAGGCTGAAAACAACAGAAATGGGTTACGATGGAAAAGGGCAATATGTGCTTGAGAATGATTCTGAAGTGAAGCAATTTGCTTCCTTTGATTGGAATACAGAGTACATACTTGAAGCAAGTGTTGATTTACTGAAAGAGGTTTCAATAGTCATTGCAAGAGATAAAAACGGTAAAGTAGCTTTTTTTCCTATAGCAGAAAATTACCACGTTGATGGAATACTTGATACTTCAACAGTGCCAGCTAAAATAGATAGCAAATTAACTCAAGAGGTACAACGAGCTGCAAAGAAAATAGCAAATGCGCTCGATGTAATAGGAATTCTGGCTATTGAATTTTTTGTTACTAAAGATAACGAATTGTTAGTTAATGAACTAGCTCCAAGACCTCACAATTCTTGCCACTGGAGCTTGGATGCATGTAACGTTAGTCAATTTGAACAGCTGGTTAGGATAATATGCGGGCTACCTATGCAGGAAGTAGTGTTACGCTTTCCTTGTATGACGAAAAATATAATAGGTAATGATATATATGATTCTCATAACTATTTGAGCAACGAAAAAGCTAGTTTAACCATATATGGGAAAAAAGAGGTTAGAGGTAAGCGTAAAATGGGACATGTCAATATAGATTTAAGTTATTGAGTCTCTCTTATTAGAATCTCAAGAATCTGCACTATATTTAATGCTGCGCCTTTGCGCAGATTATCAGCCACTATCCACATATTTAATCCGTGTTCAACAGTATTGTCTCTTCTAATACGCGATACATATACAGCATTCTCCTGTACAACATCAATTTGAGTGATGTATTCACCGTCTTCACGCCTGTTGTACACTAAAACTCCACTATCTTCGGCTTCACTTAGCATTTCACGAGCTTGTTCTTCAGTGATATGTTGATCAAATTCTACATTTACTGCCATAGCGTGACCGATAAAGACGGGTACTCTTACACAAGTTGCAGTAACTTTTATATCTTCCTCTAAAATTTTTTTTGTCTCCTCTTGCATTTTCCATTCCTCTTCTGTAGAACCATTCTCCATGAATTTCCCTATATGGGGAATGCAATTAAACGCTATTTGTTTCGGAAATATCTTAGGCTTTTTAGTCTCATTCATGAAGATTTTTTTTGTCTGGTCATAGAGCTCATCCATTGCTGCTTTGCCTGCACCAGAAGTCGATTGATAAGTTGAAGCAACGATTCTCTTTATTTTTGCTTTCTGGTGTAATAGATGTAGTACTAGCAACATCTGTATTGTAGTACAGTTTGGGTTGGATATTATGTTGTGGTTTTTATATTCCATAATTTTTTCTTTATTAATCTCTGGAATAATGAGCGGCACACCCTCTTTCATTCTAAAATAGGAACTGTTATCTATCACGATGCATCCAGCCTGTGTTGCAATTGGTACATACTTTTCAGAAACATGATATCCAGCACAGAAAATGGCTACATTAGTTCCAACGAAGTCATAATCCTCAAGACATAAAACTGTTAACTCTTTGTCACCAAAACTCACCTTCTTCCCTTCTGATTTTTTCGATGCAAGTGCAATTACAGAATCTATTGCCTCATCTTGAAACTCAGCAAGCGTGCTTAATACCTCACGCCCTACTCTCCCAGTTGCTCCAATAACAGCAATTTTGTATCCCATATAGATGAACCTCTAACTTTAAAGTTCTATTATATTTTGACTGACAAAATTTACAATTGTTTTAATATTTTTACCTTGCAATTAATTGTAATTTAGCTATTATTATGCAATATTAGTAATATTACATAATAAAGTGAAAGATGAATAAAGAATATGATGAAACTAAGGTTAAACCTGCAATGTCTACACCTCAAGAGCCTAAAAGAGCCAATGGATTAAAGGCTCAAAATGTTCTTTCGAAAAAAAGAAAGCCTGCAATAAATTTTGATGATAAAAAATATGGTGTAAAAAACCTTAAAATAGACCAACAGTTCCTAAATAAAAGACAAGAATCTTCAAAGCTAAGAGATTTCTTAAGATCAATACCAATAATAGGGAGATTTTTAGCAAGGATTTTCACATCTGAAAAAATAGAAATCATCAGTAACCCTATATATGACAACATGGAAGCATATGAAAAATCGCAAGCAGGTCACTCCAGTAAGATAAAAGGTGAGATTAGTGTAGATGATGAACACGCAAAAGAAGTAGATAGTAAACTTGAGAAGGGTAATGTTGAACAAGTGGACAATAAGCAAAGTCGTGATCCATAAATATCAATCATTTAAAAATTATCTCTAGCTATAACATTTGCTATACAGAAACTCTGCGATACCAAAATAAATAAAGAGGTACGCCACTTGCGGTGAATAAGCTCGCGATCAGCAAGGTATTCACAGAAGTTTCAAATATTACCCAGCAGCAAAAGGTTGTTGCTATACTGCCAATTAAAAATTTGTAATAGTTTTTCTCCTTTATAATAACCTTAAGAAAAGCAAGACTGCATGCAAGGTAAACAAATAAAAATGAAACTACAGAAAAGTCGATAATCGATGTAATCTGCTGGGCAAAATTGTTGTTTGAGGTGAGAATTAGTAAAACTGAAGTGCCAATGGAGCTGATTGTTATGCCCCAGAAAGGAGAACCGTGCTTGTTTCTTTTAGCAAAGAACTGTGGCATCAGTTTATCTTCAGCAAGGCCAAAAGCAACTTGCCCGCTGGATAAGACCCAAGCGTTTAAGGTACCAATACAAAAAATAAACGCAATTATAGAAATAATCAGGTGCCAATTGCCAGAGGCCATAATTTTTATCGCGTCAACATATGGTGCTCTTGAACTTGCTAAATCATTGCCATTTATTAATCCCATAATTGCAAGATTGTTGACAAAATACACAACAGCAACAGAAATTGTGCCAAGCACTATGGCTCTGGGTATAGTTTTGCCTGGATTATTAACCGAACCAGCTGGTGCTGTTGCCAATTCAACTCCAATAAAACCCCATAGAGTAATAAGTGTAGAGCGGGCAAGAATCTGCGATGTTGTAAGATTTGATATTTCTCCACTTATGGTGAAGTTATTTCTATCAAAAAAAAACAATGCTGCTATAGGTATTACAAGCAATACAGAAATTTTTATAACCGTCAATAAGAACTCAACACGTCCAGCAGTAGCTACTCCTCTAAAATTTGTTAGTGTAATAATTGTGAGTAATAACATCTCTAAAAACAGATGTACGTTTTGAATATCCTCATGGAAAAATGGTGTAAGATAACCAACACCTACAACTATTACAGCTGTTGTGCTAACCCATGAAATCACCCAATATGTCCAACCAACAAAGAAAGCTGCAGCAGGGCCAAAAGCATGCTTTACATAAACGTGAGGACCACCCGTTTCTGGAAATTTTGCGCAGAGTAAGGCAAAAACCAAAGCAAGAGATATAACACCAAGCCCTGATATCACCCAGCTTATAAGACTATAAGCACCATACGGAGCAAGGCTAATTGGGAGCATAAAAATTCCAGAGCCAATTTGACTACTAATCACTAAGGCAAAAATAGTCCAAAAACCTATTTTATTTGACACAATAATTTCTATCTAAATAGATTAATAATATGGCTTAAATTGGAAAACTTCAACGAATAAGTAACTTAACTCGTGTATACAAAAGTTAAATGAGCGTGGACCTGCGGTACCAAAATAAGTACGTAGGTATACTACCTAAAATAAACAAGCTTGAGGTCAATAATGTATTTATAGGAGTCTCGTATATTATCCAGCAGCAAAAGGATACAGCCACACTCCCAATTAAAAATTCGTAATAGTTTTTCTCTTGTATAATAACCTTGAGGAAAGCAAGACTACATGCTAAGTAGATAAATAAAAATGAAACTACAGAGACATCAATAATTGAAGTTACTTGCTTAGCAAAATTTTTGCTTGATGTTAGAATAAGTAAAACTAACACTCCCAGAGTACTGAGTATTATTCCACAAAAAGGAGCATCGTACTTGTTTCTTTTAGTAAAGAATTGTGGCATTAATTTATCTTTTGCAAGGCCTAAAGTCACTTGTCCATCAGCTAAAAACCAAGCATTTAGATTACTCACGGAAACGATAAAAGCAAGAATGGAAATAATAAAATGCCAATTACCTGGAAGCATAATTTTGACTGCGTCAACGTATGGTGCTTTTGAATTTGCTAGGTCGTTACCACTTATTAACCCCATAATTGAAAGACTATTAATAAAATATATAACAGCAACACAGATTGTGCCAAGCACAATGGCTCTTGGTATAGTCTTGGCTGGATTATTGACTGATCCTGCAGGTGCTGTTGCTGATTCAAGGCCAATAAAACACCATAGAGTGAGTAGTGTAGAGCGAGCAAGGACTTGAGACATCGTGAGGGTTGATATTTCCTCACTTGTGATAAAATTATTCCTATCAAAGAAAAACAACGCTGTTACTGGTATTGCAAGCAGTGCAGTAATTTTAATAATTGTTAATAGAAGCTCAACACGGCCAGCAGTAGTTACTCCTCTTAAGTTTATTAGCATAATAGCTAAAATTAATGTTATTTCTAAAAACAAATGTATACTTTGTATATCATTATGAAAAAGTGGAGCTAAATAACCAATACTTGCAACTGTGACAGCTGTTGAGCTAACCCACGAACTTACCCAATACGTCCAACCAACAAAAAAAGCTGCATTGGGGCCAAAAGCATGCTTTACATAAACGTGAGGACCACCCGTTTCTGGAAATTTTGCGCAGAGTAAGGCAAAAACCAAAGCAAGAGATATAGCACCAAGCCCTGATATCACCCAGCTTATAAGGCTATAAGCGCCATATGGAGCAAGGCTAATAGGAAGCATAAAAATTCCAGAGCCAATTTGACTACTAATCACTAAGGCAAAAATAGCCCAAAAACCTATTTTATTTGACACAATAATTTTTATCTAAATAGATTAAGAATATAACTGAAGCTCGGAAATTTCAATCGATCTTTATAAAGAATTGCATTTTTCTCAATTTATTTCTAAAATAGATTATGTTAACAGATGATTAAGAGGGGGTTATGAATCCAAGGTTAAAGAAATTTTTGGTTGTTTGTGGTTTTATTTTATTCTTACTTTTTACTTATTACTATTTAAGTCTTCTCGTCGACTATATCCTTAACCCGATTCTAGTTCGCCCTTGTGAGGACTTAATTAGTAATTTTTATACCTATTTATCTACAAGCACCTCTAGCCCTGCACTAGCATTTTTGGCTACAGGTTTTATTTTTATTGCTGCATTTATTTGTCTGAATAAAATGCTTCTTCCTTTGCAAGAGAAAATCATAAACAACTATAACTCATTTAAAAATGACAACATTGATAGTAATAGCACGTTATTTGAGATTTATAATGATCCGACAATAAAACTAAAGGACAAAATCTTATTCTTCAATATACACTTGATATATTACCTACAGCTTCCGTTTTTGTACGTTGCATCAAAGGTATCAGCTCTACGTAGGTTTCTTATATTTAATTTTGGTTTATTATTGTTAAATTATGCACTGCTAATTCCAGTAGCACTCCTCGAGTTAATAAAGTATCCATTGATAAAGCTCTTCTCGCCTTTGGGTTTGAATGTAAAGCAGCTAAGCTTTTTGTTTAATGTAAGTGATGTGGGTACTGGCAATCAAAGTGTTCATACTAGAAGTTTTCAGCAAAGCGTTATTGCATGTGCCAAAAAATTAAAGGAAGAACATGGTACTCCGTCAGATAAGCTGGATGAAGAGTTTAAAAGTTATATAAGCGGTTTAACAAGTCAGCAAAAACGAATGATAGAACCTTATCTAAGATTGGATGGTTATGAAACTGGGGAGTGGGTAAATTGGGTAGATTCACAAACCGGATTGACATTGATACAGGCTATAAATTTAGTTTTAATTGCGGCAAGAAAGCAAAATGCAGATGTAGAATTATTGAAGTCTATATTACTGGTTCGCTTTGAGGAAAATGATCGCCAATGTGGTCCTGGAATGCTCAACCGTATCATTTATGCATTAAGTGGCCTTGAAGCAGAAAATAATTTTGCAGCTCAATTAGAGCCTCAGATAATAGGAGAGTTGGCCGGTAATGCTACTAAAAGATTTTTTGAGAGATCTGTGGATAAGCATTACTATAAAATAAAAGTTTTGAAAGAAAATTTTGATAATTTGTATTCACTGAGTTCTGGAGTGGATTTGAGCAATGTAAGTGATGAAGTAAAGGACGGAATTTCTTATACAAGAAATGCTATAAAAGAATTTGTGTTTAAGGAATTATATGTAAAGTTTTATAACGACTATGGAGGACATATTAGAAGAGGTGAGATAAAGCAAAGACTAAGGGAATTAATAACAAATGAAGTTGTAGATGCGGCAATATACTCTAAAATAGATGATATAGCAATTCCTCCAGTACCACCTACTTATCTTGAAAGAGTAAAAACATTTTTTGGAGGTCATGCAAGGTCTTCTGCTGCTTAGTGATGGGCTCATGTTATGGCAGAAAATTTTGACTTTAGCTAAAAACCATCTGGCACCTATGGTTTTTTATAGTTTTGTCTTCCCTTTTCTGAATGGTTTGCAAGCTGCTGTAGCTAACCCAAGAAAGGTTTCCCTACGTCATACCGCCGCGGTATCTCATCCGCTAACAAGCAGTGGGATGACGAAGTTATCGTCATCCCACCGCGAACTTCACATCGCCGCAGACCGTCATACCGCCGCAGTATCTCTAGATCCCGCTAACAAGTAGCGGAATGACGATTGTCAAGGTGTCATCCCAGTGCCCTGACTACTTGGATCCAGGAAACTTAACTTTAAATAAGTGGCTGCATAATAAAGACTAGATTCCAGACTGGAATGACACCCTACTTAACCGTCATACCGCGATTCATTCGCGGTATCTCATCCGCTAACAAGAGATCCCGCTAACAAGCAGCGGGATGACGAATTGCTTAACCGTCATTCCGCCGCAGACCGTCATACCACCACGAACCGTCATACCGCGATTCATTCGCGGTATCTCTTGGCCGCTAACTCGTAGCGGGATGACGGTTGTCGTTTAGTTGCAAACATTAAGAAATTTACCAAATGAAAAAGAAGGCAAAAGAAGCCCTGGTCATTGTCTATTTTCAGTATTTGGCGTTTTTTAAGTCTTAAACACTGCAATTTAGCTGCTTTTAAACCGCAACTAACCTTAGCTAAAATGTTTAAGAAATTTACTAAGCAGAAAAAAAGGCAAAGAAATCCCGTGGTAATTAGTGTTTACTCCCTAATCCTGCAAATTGGCGTACTGTACTGTCTTAAACGACTTATAAGCGCGTTTCAGCTTATATAGGCAAAAACCTAGAAATGTTGTGAAGACATAGGATGCAC
>NZ_JAPQLL010000011.1:0-2314 GCF_028981865.1 Wolbachia endosymbiont of Drosophila nikananu
CGTCATCCCGCAGCGGGATCTCTTGTTAGCGGATGAGATACCGCGAATGAATCGCGGTATGACGGTTCGCGGTGGCATGACGGTTCGTGGCGGGATGAAGGTTAAGCAATTCGTCATCCCGCTACTTGTTAGCGGCTAAGAGATACCGCGGCGGTATGACGGTTAAGTAGGGTGTCATCCGAGTAGCTTGACGCTGGGATCTGATGCAGTTACTCTAGGCTAAGGTAATCCGCATAGCAAATGGTGTCATGCAAGTAGCTGACACTGGAATCTAGAATTTTTTTTAACTAGATCTTATGGTCAAGCCATAGGATGACAGGAAGGTAAGCCTTATTTTAGTTAGCTATTATACTCACCGTTTGTGGCTGAAAGGAGCACATTTTAGAATAATGAAAACAATCAGCACTTTAATTCAAGAAGGATCGGAGTTATTATCGTCACACAAAGTTGAATCACCACATTTAGATTGTGAAATCATCATACAGTACGTACTTGGAGTGGAAAGATCATTCATAATTATGAATCACACTAATCAGGTATCAAGAGACAAAGAACTTCTATTTTGGAAATTAACAAAAAAAAGAGCGGAAAGATATCCAATATCGCAAATAATAGGTAATCGTGAATTCTGGAGTAAAAATTTTATAGTTAACCAGCATGTTTTGGATCCAAGACCAGATAGTGAAACAATAATCCTAGCAGTGTTAAAATATTACCCAAATAAAAAGCAGAGACTAAAAATTGCAGATTTTGGTACAGGCACAGGTTGTTTATTGATATCCGTACTTAGTGAGTATGAATATGCCGTTGGTATTGGTTTTGAAAAAAGCTTGGAAGCATACAAAGTTGCCTATCAGAACACAAAGAAACATAATCTCCTCAGCAGAGCCAAAATATTTCCAAGCTCATGGACAGAGTGCAGAGGTTCATTTGATCTTATAATCAGTAATCCTCCATATATTAAAAGAAGCAAATTGAAAGACCTGCAAGCAGAAGTGCAAAAGGAACCAAGGATTGCTCTTGATGGTGGAATTGATGGTTTAAACTGTTACTTGAGTATTTTTCCAACATTGAGGAGGTGTCTTAAAAAAAATGGGTTTGCAATATTGGAGATAGGTGAAGATCAAAATGATATTGACAAAATAATACCCTCATACGAATTAGCTTTTCAAGAATACGTATATGATTTGGCAGGAATAAAGAGATGCATTGTTATGCAAAAAACATAGCTAATGTTTTCTTGACCTTACCCAGAAAAAGTAGAGAGAAAGTTAAGACTTTTTTGTCATGAAAATGATGCATCAAATTGTTCGGGAATGCAATAGTTAATAGTAGAATGTCTATGTTGTTTGTTATAAAAGATTTCTATGTATTCAAATATGGCAGTTCTAGTTTGTTGAGCAGAGTGTTGCGAGGTATCAATAAGTAGACTTCTTTCAAAATTGAGAGAAGGAGTGTAAGATGAAATATTTGAAAGGTGAAATATAAAGAAATAAAGGAGTTAGAAGGAGAAAAATTTCGACGTTTAACAGGTGTAAAAAAAGCAACATTCGAGAGAATGGTAGAAATTCTGGATGAGGAAGACAGAAGAAAAAAAGCTAGAAGCGGGAGAAAAAGTAAGCTTTGCGTAGAAGACAGGCTACTTATGACACTGGAATACATAAGAGAATATCGCACATATTTTCATATAGGACAAAGTTATGGCATGAGTGAAAGTAACTGTTTTAAAATAGTAAAGTGGGTAGAGGACACATTAATAAAACATCCAGATTTTGCATTACCTGGGAAAAAAGATCTATTAAATAGTAGTGTAAAATACGAAGTTTTGGTAATAGGTGGAACTGAAACCCCAGTAGAGAAGCCAAAAAAAAGCAAAAACGCTTTTACTCTGGAAAGAAAAAAAGGCATACTATAAAAACACAAATAGTAACAGAGAAGAAGAGTAAAAAGGTCATTTGTACATCTTTTTCAAATGGTAGGAAGCACGATTTTCGGATATTTAAAGAATCAAAGGCTGCCGGGAACTAAAATCTTAGCTGATGCTGGCTACAGAGGAATGCAAAGGATAGATAAAAATGTTGAATTACCACACAGAAAAACGAAAAAGAATCCGTTGAGCAAAGAACAAAAAAGAGAGAACAGAGCTCTTTCTAGCCAAAGGGTAATGGTTGAAAACTTAATTGGCTTATTGAAAAGGTTTAAAATCATCTCGGACAGGTATAGAAATAGACGAAAACGTTTTGGTTTAAGATTTAATTTGATTGCTGCCATTCACAATTTTGAGCTCTCACATGAATTTTGAAAGAAGTCTATT
>NZ_JAPQLL010000012.1:0-7202 GCF_028981865.1 Wolbachia endosymbiont of Drosophila nikananu
TGTCTATTTTCAGTATTGGCGTTTTTTAAGTCTTAAACACTGCAATTTAGCTGCTTTTAAATGCAACTAACCTTAGCTTTTATATTTAAGAAATTTACTAAGCAGAAAAAAAGGCAAAAGAAACCCTGTGTTAGCTAGTTGTCACTCTCTAATCCTGCAAATTGGCGTACTATACTGTATTAAACGACTTATAAGCGCGTTTCAGCTTATATAGGTAAAAACCCAGAAATGTTGTGAAGACATAAGGTGCACATAGTGCAAAAAATTAAAAATAAGACGCCAACTACGTTGTTTTCTTGCTGTTTAATCTGCACAGATGAAGATAACTGAATACCTTCAGTACCATGATAAGGGGGCTGGCGGAGTTTGTCAAGGAATTTTTATACAAGAGATCTATTGAAATGCCCCTGTAAAATTATACTATTAATTAGTGCACTGTAAATTTAAAATTATAGATATGTTAAGCAGATTGGTAATTTTGCTATTAGTTTTTATACTTCCTTTTTCTTCATACTCATACCAGTTTAGAACCAAAGCAAAGCAAGCAGTAGTCTTAGATTTAGCTTCAGACTCGTTCATTTTTGACCATAATTCCGATGAAAAAATGGCCCCATCTTCAATGAGCAAGTTAATGACTTTATATATAGCCTTCGATTATCTAAAAGCTGGAATAATAAATATGGAGGATAAATTTCGAGTAAGCAGAAAAGCGTGGGAAAGAAAAGGCTCTTCTATGTTTTTGAAAGAAGGTCAATCCGTTACGGTGAGGGAATTACTCGAAGGAATTACAATAGTCTCAGGTAATGATGCCTGCATAACACTAGCCGAGGGTATTGCAGGATCAGAAGAGAATTTTGTGGCTGAAATGAATGAGGTTGCACAAAATTTGAACCTGAATGACAGTCATTTTGTCAACTCAAGCGGGTGGCCAGATGGAGATCATTTTATGAGCGCAAAAGACTTGGTAATGCTGGCAAAAAGGATTTTCACTGATTTTCCTGAATATTACGATTTATTTTCTGAACAATATCTGACATATAACGAAATTGCACAAAAGAATAAAAATCTTCTACTTTTTCACGACATTGGGGTTGACGGCTTAAAGACCGGTTATACAGATGCTGGTGGTTATGGCATTGTAGCATCTGCAAAACGAAACGATAGGAGAATTTTTGCTGTTGTAAATGGTTTAAACACTGAGAAAGAGCGAATAGAAGAAGCAAAAAGGCTGATACAATACTCCTTAAATCATTTTAATACTAAGAAAATATTTGCTAAAGACAGTGTAGTTGAGGAAGTAAATGTTCTCTATGGAAAAGATAAAAAAGTGCCTATTACAGTTGCAAACGATGTTACCATAACTTACAACCGCAAATTGCATGACCAAATTAAGGTGCGTATTGAATATAAAGATATGATACCTGCACCCATTAAAAAAGGTCAAGAAGTGGGCAAAGTTTTTGTAGAAATACCAGGTATTGAGCAACAAACTACACCTCTTTATGCAGCAAATGACGTACAGGAATTGAATTTTGTAGAAAAGTTTTTTAGAATGTTATTTTAAGTTTAATATATTGGCTTTCAAAGCAATTTCGAAAGAGAGATCTATTGCACTTTAGTGTAGTTTTAACTAACAATTTCTGTTACAATACAAGATTGAAATGTTACGAAAATGTGCTGGTTATATTTATTGCTGTCCAGTATCCTAGAGATACTGTGGGCTGTAACATTAAAGTTTAGTAACAGTTTTACTAAGGTTGTGCCTTCGATTGCAACATTGGTAATTATGAGCTTCGATACTTGGAGTTTACCTATTTAATGAACCAGTTAATTTATTCGAAGTAATATGCTTTATTTTAGTTACATTCGGGATTATAGGATTAAAATTGTTTGATACTGCAAAACAAACTGTTGATAAAATGGAATAAGAGATCCCACTGGGATGACAGAAGCAGATACTCCACATTGTCATGCAAATTGGAATCCAGACTTTTTTCTATACAGTATGGTGGAGACGAGAAACCGTAACCGTTACACTTAATTCTGCAATTCTTCAATTTCACTAATGGACAGGCCAGTACACTTGACAATAGTGTTAATATCAATATTATTGGCTAGCATTGTTTTTGCAACTTCAATTTTTCCTTCAATTTTTCCTTCTTCTCTACCTTCTTTCCTACCTTTCTCTTCACCAATTTTGATGCCTTCGATTTTTCCTTGTTGAATAGAAGAAAGATAATCATCAATATGTTTCTTAGTTTGATCATAAGCAAAACGTTCTTCTTTACTCCAGTTATATTGATTTAACACATCATAAGCTCTACCAATAATAACATCACTACCTATTATTTTCTGTAGATCTTCTTCGCTAGTTTCATCGGCGTACTTAAAAAAATAAATCCATTTTTCAACAATATTTGAAAGCTGATCTTCTTTTGTCTTATTAAACTTTGGTAGCTCGATGAAAGTGAAACTAAAATCTTTGAGATCATGTTCATAGGTAATTTTATCAAAAGTAACGTGATCAGATTTGTAAGCCAGCTTGTTAGGAAATAAGATAAAATCGGCGATAGCAATAAAAATAACTCCTTTAAGATCTTGATATTGATCACCTTTGTGAGCTTGACTTGAATAAGCTTTGGCAGCATAGTATTGAGCGCGTTTCTCAAAGCCTGTAGTTTTAACAACTTGCATTTCAATAATTAGCTGGGTTCCAGCAGAATCAGTACAGAGAACATCAACAATGCTCTGCTTTTGAGAAGCAATATCAGGATCCTGAATGGGACTTAAAAAAGAAACATCTTCTATTTGATCAACACCAGTAAGACCTAGCATATCATTAAGAAAGTGAATAAGAATGTCCTTATTATTTACAGAGCCAAAAATACGCCGAAAGGCAAAGTCGTTCTTAGGATCAAGAAACTTAGAAATAGCCATAGCTAAAATGCTTAGAAAAGATTAATAATTATACACTATTATTAACAACTATTCAATCATATTTTAAGCTTAACTTGATACTATGGCTCAACAAATTGTGTCAAGTCGCCGCCTTGCTCCTCCTTGCCCCTCCTTGCCCTTACTATTACCCACAAATATAAATTGTTCTATGATGGATTTCCACTTGGTTATGTATGGATGGTAAGCCAAAAAATCCAAGTTCTATGCAACTACTAGTATACTCTATATTTAAGCAGGTGAGACTCGCATCAAAACCAGTTTCGCTCAACTGAGTATATTCATCTGAATATTGTGGTAATTTCTCTTTTATCTTCTCAATTACGTTATCTTTACTTAAATTTTGTCAGCATTAACTGCACTTAATATTCTTTTCCACTGATCATATTTCATCGCCATAACTTTACCTCTGACTTTTATAATATTTTATTATCATATATTATGGCAAGAAAGTCAACCCTAATTTTGCTTAGTAAGCACACTAACTATGAAACAATCTATATTACCATCGAAAACAGAATTTATATTGCCCACTTCATGTCCAGTTCTTAAATCCTTCACCATTTGATACGGATGCATAACGTACGATCTGATCTGATTGCCCCAACCTATATCGCATTTTTTACCATATTCTTCAGCCATCTTTTGTTCTTTCTTTTCCAGTTCAATTTGGTATAAACGGCCTTTAAGTAATTTTAATGCCTCATCTTTATTTCTGTGTTGAGAACGACCATTTTGGCATTGAACTACAACACCAGTTGGAATATGCGTAATGCGTACCGCACTTTCAGTCTTATTCACGTGCTGACCGCCTGCTCCGGAAGCACGGTAGGTGTCAATCTTTAGATCCTTTTCATCCACAGCAATATCAATTAAATCTTCTATCACTGGAGTTACTCCTACACTTGCAAAACTGGTATGACGTTTACCATTTGCATCAAACGGTGATATTCTAACCAGCCTGTGAATTCCACTTTCACTTTTTGCCCACCCATAAGCTTTTTCTCCAACGATTTTTATCATTGCAGACTTTATACCAACCGACTCTCCTTCTAATTTTTCTACAACTTCAACTTTAAAGTTGTGATAAATTTCTGCCCACCTTATATACATGCGCATCAGCATTTCAGCCCAATCATTGCTCTCTGTTCCACCAGCTCCTGAGTGGATTTCTAAAAAGCAGTTATTGTTATCTGCTTCACCAGTAAATAAGGATTCTATCTCTTTAAGTTTGATTAATTTCTCTAACTTAGCTAATTCACTTTCAACTTCAGAGAAAAATTCTTCATCATTCTCATCAATAGCAGACTTCATTAAGCTAATGGCATCGTTGTAATCGCTTTCCAGCTTTAAAAACGACTCTATGTCATTCTTAATTTTAGAACGTTCTTTTAAAATTTCTTGTGCTTTTTGCTTATCTTGCCACAGATCATCATTCGACGCTTGGGAGTCCAGTTCTTCAAGACGCAACTTTGATTTTTCTATGTCAAAGACACCTCCTGATAAGAGAAATACTTTTATTTAAGCCTTGAAAGTATTCAAGAATTTCTAAATAAGTTTTCATTATACTTTAGATTTTAATATATTTACTATTACTAACAATAACAGCAAACAAAATAGAAATTTAACCATATGATAGTTAATTCAAAATAATTTCATTATACTTTAATGTTTAAGGAAATCAAGTGTGTATATTTATTAAAAAATAAGGTAAAATAATGAATATTAAAGTAAGTTCTCATTATGGTTTAGACAAAAAGGCTATTGATGACTTAATAGAGTCACTTGATAACGATGAGCTAGAAAATGTTCGTAATATTGTAAAAACGATAGATAGCGTTCAGTTAGCTTATTTTTTATCTACTTCGATCAGTGATCACAGGGAGAAATTAGTTAATATCCTCGATCAACATTTGTTAAGTGATGCCCTAGTGCATGTAGTGCCAGATTTACAAGTGGAGATCATAGAAACATTGGGAATAGAAAATACAGCAAAGTTACTAATGCTCCTTGATGTAGAAGATGTAGTAACTATAGTGAAAGATTTGGATAGAAAATCTGTAGAAAATATACTTTACTATTTGCCCGGCAAGACTCAGAAATCAGTAGAGGAGTTGCTATCATACCCAGAAGAAAGTGCAGGAAGGTTAATACATAAAGATATGGTTATAGCTCCATATTATTGGACAATAAATCAGCTGACAGAATTTGTGTGCAGCTATAAAAAAATACCAGAAAGATTTCACCAGATATTCATTATCAACTCAAAATTAGAGCCTATAGGCAGTGTTAATTTAAGTAAGGTAATATCTCACTCAGGAGACACAATAATAAAAGAGATAATGGATCATGACATAAAAATCATTAAAACTGGAGTAGACCAAGAGGAAGTAGCAAGAATATTTAAAGATTACTCTCTATTATCGGCTCCGGTAGTAAATAAGAATGGTAAAATTATAGGTGTGATCTTAATTGAAGATGTGATAAAAGTTGTTCAACAAGAAACAGAAGAGGATGTACTCAAAATAAGCGGTGTATCTTCTAAAGCCGATATAAATGCCCCTATACATAAAACTATAATTAAAAGGCTACCTTGGTTACTGTTTAACCTCTTAGCTGCAACAATGTGTTCCATAGTAGTTGGCTTTTTCGATGATGTAATAAAAAGTTTTATAGTACTGCCAATAATCATGCCGATAATTGCATCAATGAGCGGAAATGCAGGATCCCAAACAGTAACGCTAACCATCCGGGCAATCGCAACAAAATATCTAACTGAGCAAAATGCAAAAAGAGTACTGATGAAAGAATTTTTAATAGGTCTGATAAACGGGGTGATCTTATCTACTATTTCATTAATAGTATTAGCAATAAGATTTCACAGCTTCAAAGTGGAGATGATTTTTGTGGTTTCCATGATTATGATGTCAATTATTGCAACGTTTATCGGAACTTTCATTCCTATAATGCTTCACCGTTTAAAGTCTGACCCTGCCGTTTCTTCTTCAATCTTAACATCGGCAACAACTGATATTCTCTCAGCTCTTATATTTCTTGGTTTAGCTACGATCTTTTTATTAAATAGCTAATACTATCTATAGCTATACCGCCGCGAACCGTCATACCGCGATTCATTCCACAACTTTACGAACATTATGATTTGAGAGCAATTTCCACTAGGAAGGTGTCATTCCAGTGCCTCTATGATGTCATCCCAGTGCTTGACACTGGAATCCAGCTTTTTCATAATCATCAAAATATTGTATTTTTACATAAAATGGCTACTTTTATGCTTACCAACTTAATAAAATTCCTGGATCCCAGTGTCAAGCACTGGGATGACACCCTCCTGATGGGCCAAAATCACAATGTTCGTACAGTTGTGGATTCATTTGCGGTATCTCTTAGCATAGATCCCGCTAACAAGTAGCGGGATGACGAGAAAGGGGCTACTTGGATGACATTCTTCCTGGTGTGCCCAAATCACAATGTTCGTACAGTCGTAGATTTATTCGCGGCATAGATTCCGCTAACAAGTAGCGGAATGACGGTTTTTCAAATTGTCGTAAGTCAGTTTAGCTATAATATCGAGTTTCACCAACTATTTCTTTCTATTAAATAAGAATAAATTACCTATACAAAAATAGATTGGCAATATTTCAAGTCTACCAAGCAGCATCAAAAACGACAAAAATAATTTTACTTCATTACTGAAAGAAGAATAGTTACCTGAAGGGCCTATTAAATTACTAAATCCCGGGCCAGAATTTGTAAGCGTTGCAGAGACTGAGCTGATGCTAGTTATAAAGTCTGCATTGCTTAAGTAAGACATCACTATTGATGAAATGGTAAACGTTAACATGAAAATTGTAAAAAATATAAAGACAGAGTGAACTTCATCATTCTCCAGGGTTTTTCCGTTGAATTTTACCATATTACCTGCACCTGGGTTTAATAAAAGGCGAAAGTGATTTCCTATAGACTTTAGAAAAATGATCAAACGAAAGATTTTGATGCCACCACTTGAAGAACCACTACATCCACCAACAAAGGTTAGAAAAAAAGCTAAGACTGAAATGAAGCTCCAATCTATATGATCACAGATTGCATAACCAGTTGACGTAATCAAGGAGGTGATGGTAAATATGCTGCATCTAAATGATAATGACACTTCTAAGAAACTTCCTTAACTAGCTCCTCTTGTTGCACTAAAGTATAGCCAAATTCTCGTGCCTTTTTGATCAAAT
>NZ_JAPQLL010000013.1:0-12532 GCF_028981865.1 Wolbachia endosymbiont of Drosophila nikananu
TTAATCTGCACAGATGAAGATAACTGAATACCTTCACTATCATGATAAGGGGGCTGGCGAGGCTTGTCAAGCAAGTTTTTCGTTTCTGCGGGCTACTTGAATAACGGCTACAATGTTTTACAATTGTGCGTCATGCGCTGCCGAACACTGGTTTTTATATGGCTATACAAGAAAAATTAAGGCTTAAAAGGAAACTTAAGCAGCTAATAGGGCCTAAGCCTTCTTAATAAAACATAAAAAGCCCCTTTACCACCATGTTTTTTCGTAGCTTGCTGGTAGTATAGAACCATATGCTGGATTTTAGTATCATTTAACCACTTATTTAAGTTATTCTTTATAGTGTCTGTTTTATTTGTTGCACTGCCGTATCCCGTAATTACCAATAAACATCTATTTCCTGCTCGATAATTTTTGATAATAAAATCTATCAATTTACAGTAAGCATCCTCTATACTATAGCCGTGCAAATCGAGCTTATCGCTTATAAAATATTTACCCCTATCAACTTTTGATTTTGTGTTTTGGTCAAGACAAAATGATGAGTTACTATTATTGGTATTAGGAAAATTCCCTTGTAAGTCAGAGGTACCTTTATCAACCATAGACTTTATATTTACTTTATGATCAACTTTCAAAGTAACTTTTCCACATTCTATTGGCTTAACATTTTTTTGCCAATCCAACTCATCGTCCGACATAAACGCATTAATCGAATTGTATAATTTTACAACAATATCCAAACATAGTAAAATGTTGCTTATTCTATAAAAACCCGATTTTCAATAATACGATGAAATCTTCAAAAACTAATGAGAATTTTTGGCTGTATGGAAAGCACACCTGCATGTCAGCACTGAAGAATAAAAATAGGCGGTGTATAGAACTGTTAGTAACAGAAAATTTCTATAGAGAACATGAAAAAGAAATTAGGCAATGTGCAAATAGTAAGGGCATTAAAGTTCGATTAGTAGAAAACAAAATACTTAATGACGTTTTATCTAAAGGTGCTAACCATCAAGGAATTGCTTTAAATGTTGCCCCTATTCTTTATAACTTAAGCATCGAAGAAGTAGCTGAAAGCTCAAACGACAGCTCTACTATAGTCATTTTAGATCAAGTCACTGACACGCACAATATTGGATCAATTTTAAGAACTTCAGCTTGTTTTAATGTCGACGCATTGGTTTTACCACATAATCATTCACCTGGCGAAAATGCATCTATTGCAAAAGCAGCAAGTGGAGCATTGGATATTGTTCCGCTAATATACGTTACAAATATAGTAAAAACTATGCAGTATTTAAAAAAGGTCGGCTACTGGTGTTACGGGTTTGATTGCAATACTAAAGAAAATATAGATGAAATAAAGAGTTTTGGAAAAAAAATAGTGATCATTTTTGGTTCTGAAGAGAAAGGAATGCGGAGGTTAGTTAAAGAAAATTGTGATTATCTTTTAAAAATACCAACGTCAAATGCAATTAACAGTTTAAATGTTTCAAATGCAGCAGCAATAGGCCTATATTCTATTTATACTAAAACAAATGCCAGTGCATAGCTGTTTATAATAAAAATACTTGATAAAAATGTGGTTTTATATTATAATGTATTAAATAATGGACAAAAGGAGTTATATTTATGTCTTACATGAGAAATGAACAGGATATCCGCTCTCAGGGCGTTTATTATAGCGCTGGGCTCAGAAGTTACCTGACTAAAGTATATAATTACATGGCTTTAGCTTTAGGCGTTACAGGGCTTGTTGCGTTTCTAACGGTATTTTCTGGTCTTTTTCAGGTAATTCATTCCAATCCTATTCTGTTGTATGCAATAACATTTTCTCCACTTGTGCTAGTGCTTTTTGTATATCCAAAAATCTTACATCTTAGTGTTCAGTCCGCGTTTACCGTGTTTTTCACGTTTTCGGTGCTAATAGGTCTCTCCTTATCTTATATTTTTGTGTTTTACACCGCGGAAAACATAGCAAGAGCGTTTTTCATCACATCGATCATGTTTGGTTCCATGGCTTTATATGGCAATACTACAAAAAAAGATCTGACTAGTATGGGTTCTTTTTTGAGAATGGGAGTCTTGGGGTTAATTATCGCGTCTATAGTAAATTTATTCCTTGGAAGTAGTCCTCTCTATTTTGCAATATCGTTCATATCAGTAATAGTATTTACCTTAATGACTGCATATGATGCTCAGAGAATCAAAGACGTTTATTATAGATATAATGATGGCTCAGAGGCTGCAGCCACTAAGCTGGCGATACTGGGTGCAACTAGTCTTTACCTCAACTTTATCAATATATTCCTCAATCTACTCAGGTTACTTAACTTGTTCAATAATAGGGACTAGATGTTTTCCTTTTTAAGGAAAGGTAGTAAGAATTCTATAGTTTTCTTTTTAATATCTTTAGTCGTGTTGATGCTATGTCTTGCATATGCATCGGTGCCACTATATAGCATTTTCTGTAAAGCTACTGGATATGGTGGTACAACAAGAAAAGTGACTAACACGACAATAAGTGCAATTGACCAAAAAATCAGGGTTCACTTCAATGCTGATATAATGTCCGATCTACCTTGGGAATTTAAATCAGAAACTAACTACGTTGACGTAAACATAGGAGAACAAAGTTTAGCTTTTTATTACGCAAAAAATCTATCTGATCAGCCTTCATTTGGAATGGCGGTGTATAATGTTACGCCTTTCAAAGCAGGTAAGTATTTCAATAAAATTGCATGCTTTTGTTTTGAAGAACAAATGTTGCTACCAAAACAAAAAGCAGCTATGCCCGTATCTTTCTATATAGATCCTGAGATAATGCTTGATAACAACACAAAAGATTTGAGCGAAATAACACTATCATACACATTTTTTAAGCTTAAGTAACAGAATGTTTGCAAACCATGTCATTTCAGTAATCAATAGGGTGTCATCCCAGTGCTTGACACTGGGATCCAGAAAAATGTATAGCTCATACAGATAAGGTTGACTTTTTGCCATCCTATGACTTGATTATATAAAAAAATCTGGATTCCAGCGTCACGCGCTGGAATGACAGGAAGTAACGCAAGAAGTCTATTGATTGTGGAAACAATAACTTTGCAAAATATTAATTATTAGATAACATAATCAAAGTTTTTATCTTACATTCATCATGGGTAGAGCTATACAAATAAAAAAAACTGGGGGACCAGAAGTATTAGAGTTTGTAGATAAGAGCATAGGTGAGCCAAAAGGCGAGGAAGTCTTAATACGTCATACAACTATCGGCTTAAATCGTTATGATTTAGAGCACAGAAAAGGTACACGCAAAATTAAAAATTTACCATCAGTGCTTGGAGTGGAAGCAGTTGGGGTTATTGAAAAACTTGGTAAAAAAATCAGTGATGGATTCAAAATTGGAGACAGAGTTGGATATTGCACAGCTCCTCCAGGGGCATATTGTGAAAAGCGCATTATACACCAGAAATATCTGATAAAAATTCCAGATGACATATCTGATGAAGTTGCTGCTGCAGTGCTGTTTAAAGGTATGACAGCTCACTATTTAGTTAATCAATCTTATAAAGTTAGGCCTGGTACTTTCGTGCTAGTTCATGGGGCTAATGGTGGTTTAGGACAAATAATATGCCAATGGGCAAAGGATAAAAAAGGTGTAGTGATAGGTTCTGTAAGCTCTGATGAAAAAATGAAGATAGCTTTACAAAGTGGCTGCACATACGCAATAAACTACAATGATAAAGACTTCGTTTCTAAAGTTATGGAGATTACGCAAAACAGAGGAGTAGGTGCAGTGTATGACCCTATAGGTTATGCTACAAGCAAGCTTTCTTTTGAATCTTTAGGCAGGTTTGGCATATACGTTTCCTATGGGCAGATATCAGGTAACGCTCCTATTAGTTTTTCTTTACTTAGTTCACGTTCGTTATTTGCAACTGGAACCTCAATATACCATTATAAGCATGATAGATTCACATTAGTGCTTACCACGATGGAAATCTTCGAGATGATAAGAAAAAAACTTTTAACTGTACGGATCAATAAAAAATATAAATTTGATGAAATAATTCAAGCTCATCGCGATATGGAAAATAGAAAAGCGAGTGGGTTAAATATTATCAAAATCTCTTAAATAAACTAGTAATTTAAACTAACCATTCATTAAATCATATCAACTAGAACTTCACATATTTAATTCTCCTTTTGGGGGAATTAAAAGCATATAGCTAAACTGACTTAGGCTTACCGACAACCGTCATCCCGCTACTTGTTAGCGCCGCGGCGGTATGATGTCTTAGCTATAGATGCTGGTTTGTGTGATTTCAAGAGAAGCTTAGTAGATAAGTTGTGTTTTAAACCAAATTCGGTATTTTAAACTGAACATTTTCAATAATACCACCTGGCATAACTGAAATTTTTACACTCAGGTTTACTTTTAGGTAGTCCATTAATTCATCAACCAATATGTCAGGAGCAGAAGCACCTGCAGTGATTCCTATCTTTTCTATGCCCTGAAACCAGCTTTTATTCACACAGCTGTAATTATCAATTAAGTAGGCTCTTTTTCCTCTGACAGTGCACAGATCTAATAAGCGGTTTGAATTTGAGCTATTTTTACTTCCTACAACTAACACCATGTCTACAATTTCAGCTAGCTTTTTAACAGCATTTTGTCTGTTTTGCGTTGCATAGCATATGTCCTTTAAATCTGGCCCTGTAATGCTTGGAAACCTGAGCTTCAGGGCAGCAATAATGTCACGGGTATCGTCGATGCTTAATGTGGTTTGTGTAACATAAGATAAATTATCTGGATCTTTAACTTTTAAATTGCGTACGTCCTGCACAGTTTGCACTAAAATGATAGGATTATTTACTCTTCCTCTAATTCCCTTAACTTCTGGATGGTTTTCATGCCCAATGAGAATTAATTCTTTACCACTGTTTTCATACCTTTTTGCCTCCTTATGCACTTTGCTGACTAAAGGACACGTTGCATCAATCACTTGAATACCCTTTCTTTTTGCCTCATCTTCTATATTTTTTGATACTCCGTGCGCGCTGAAGATCAGTATTCCTCCATTATCTTCAATTTCCTCGATACTGTTCACAAAAACCACTCCTTGTCTCTTAAAGTCCTCTACTATATATTTATTGTGAACAATTTCGTGTAGCACATAAACTTGGCACTTGTTTTTGTATTTTTCTAAAGTAATAGCTAATATGTCCACAGCTCTTTTTACTCCGGCACAAAAACCTCGCGGCTCAGCTAAGATAATTTCCATTTTTGTCAAATCAAGTAAATATGCAAGCATTACTTAAAAATAAGCTCCGCTCACTGTGTTTTATAGTACCATTATTTACGTTTTATATAATAATTATTTTTCGCATATTCTCTTTAACATTTGATCAACCTACTACTTCAGAAAATTTTAGAAAAGATAGTACAGTACATAAACAACCTGATATTTTAGATAGAAATGGAGTGGTAATAGCAACAAATGTGCCCACAACATCACTATATACAGATGCAACCAAAGTAAAGAATCCGGAAAGTATAGCAGCACAACTGTATTCTATTTTGAATGATCTTGAATACGAGAATTCATATAGAGTACTTACTTCAAAAAAGAAATTTGCTTGGGTAAAGCGGCACTTGACTCCAAAAGAACTGTTAGCAATAAAAAATGCCGGCGTGCCAGGAATAAACTTCTATAACGATGTAAAACGTATATATCCTCACAGTAATTTATTTTCACACGTGCTTGGTTACACTGACATAGATGGCAACGGTATTGCAGGAGTTGAGGCATATATAAGTAAAAACAAACAACATTCTGTTATCCAAGTAGCTGACACTGGGGTCCAGAAAAAAAATACGTGGATTCCAGCATTACGCGCTGGAATAACACCTTACCAGGGTATTCAACTATCCTTAGATACACGAGTGCAAAGCATAGTGCGTGAAGAGCTAACTAAAGCTGTAAGCAGATATCAGGCACTCGGCGGAGTAGGAATTATTTTAAATGTGAGAAATAGTGAAGTTATCTCAATGGTCAGTCTACCTGATTTTAATCCCAACCTACAGAATAAGGCAGAAGATGTACAAAAGTTTAATCGCGCCAGTCTTGGGGTGTATGAAATGGGGTCGGTATTAAAATACTTTACAATAGCCGCAGCGCTTGATGCAAACGTTACAAAAACTAGCGATTTATATGACGTATCAACACCAATCACCATTGGAAAGTATAAAATTCAGGACTTTCACAAATCTAAAACTCCAAAAATTACTGTGCAAGATATATTTGTAAAATCATCCAACATTGGTGCAGCAAAAATTGCAGTCAAATTAGGTATTGAAAAACAAGTAGAATACTTTAAAGCTATGAAGCTATTTTCTCCTTTGAAAATAGAAATACCAGAAAAATCTACACCGATAATTCCGGATAAATGGAGTGAAAACACTTTAATAACAGCATCTTATGGTTATGGCATAGCTGTAACTCCTATACATCTTGCACAAACTGCAGCAGCATTAATCAACAATGGAATATTTCATAACGCAACCTTGATATTGAATAAAAGAAGCATAGGAGAGCAAATTATCTCAAGAAAAACCTCCAGGGAAATGAGAAAATTATTACGCGCAGCAGTAACAGATGGCACTGGCAGAAAAGCAAAAATAAAGGCATATTCAATAGGGGGAAAGACTGGATCGGCGGAAAAAGTTATAGATGGTAAATATAGCAAAGATGCAAACATAGCGTCATTTATAGGAGTGCTAACTATGCTTGACCCAAGGTATATAGTGCTAATTGTTATTGATGAACCTCAAGGGATACACCATACCGGGGGAATAATTGCTGCGCCTATAGTAAAGAACATTATAAATAGAATAGCACCTATACTAAATGTTACACCTGAGATGTAAAATTATGATTGCTTTACTATAACTTCAAATCTATCATTACCAAAACCCTTATTAATATACCAAGAACCATCATCTTTAGTTACAAATTCAAGACCTTTAAGATTTCTTTTGATTGTCTTTCCATTTTGACCATCGATAGCGATATTAATATCGAATGTGATAACGTCTAGATTTATCATAGCTTCTTTCCCGCTGCACGAATTTAGACTGAACTTGCCTAACATGACATCATTAAATCTTATTTCCCCTGTATAGATATCACACTGACCGTCCACACAACACGTAGTTTCAATATAGAAAAGGTCTGACATATAAAACACCTTGCGTTTATAAAAAAAGAGCTAAATATATATAGCTAGTGCAGCCCTACGCCACGCCGCTATAGTCGTAAACCTAGAGCACTTTAGCTATATAACCATAATACAGCTAGGAATGTAAAATTCAACAGTTAATTGTGTAAGGAAGTCTAAATTACTACATCTTAGAGGAATGGCTGTTTAGTTTTTTTGTTAATCTTTTTTACCATGCTGTCAATCATATGCTTTATCCCTTGATATACAGAGTATATACTTTCGTCGCTACGCATATAAGCAGAACAGGAAAATACATTATGTTCTTCGTCTTCTATTGATAACCCTGTATCACACCTTATGTGTTCACCACCAAGCTTCTCTATCAACTGTTCTCTGTCATCTCCTATAGTTACCTTAACCTTACTTTCTTCTTTACCTATCTTGCTACTTAAAATTGAAACAATGATGGCTGGAGATATGCATATCGCTCCTATCGGCTTTTTTGTAACAAAAAATTCTGAAACTAATCTTTTAAATTCAGGCATTACTGTCACCATGTCTTTATTTTCAGATAAGTCAGATAAATTTTTCGCAACCCCGTATCCACCAGGTACAACTAGCATGTCAAAATTTTCAGCTTTGGCTCCTTTTAAGTCATATATTTCACCTCTTGCGATTCTTGCTGCTTCTACAAGTACATTCCTTTTTTCTTTCACTGCCTCCTTTGTTTTATGATTCATAACTTGTGTGATATTGATATCAGGTGCAAAGCATTTAACATCCACATCCTGCTGATCAAGCACAAGCAGACTTAAAACCGCTTCTCTTACCTCTGCACCGTCAAGGTGACCACACCCTGATGAAACCACAGCAGCTTTTAATTTTTTTTCACCCATAAAGTACCTTAATTTCATGTAATCTAGATATTTTAATACAAATTCTATGTTTGGAAAGAGGTCATTATATTAATTATCTCATATTTATTATAATATAATTAATAATTAGTATATATAATTAGGCATATTTATAGTTGATGAAGTTGAATATGGCACCTACAAACAGTACGTTTTTTGACACTGACTACCCAGAACTAAGAAAAGCTATTTCAGATATAATAGAAAGCATTGCACAGTTCCCACAGGAAGAAAAAGGGAAGTTGTTTGAAGCCCTATCAGAACAAATTAGAGGGATGAACCTCAAAGATTTAGGTTTAGCAATTAATGACCAAGGCTTGCAAAAGGAGGTAAATAAAGAATTATTTATAAAACTCATTGAAGAAGCACTTAAAGGGTTAACTTCTGAAAACGTTGACTCAAAAATAATAGAAGAGGCGTTAAAATCTGTTAATCAGCAAGCAATAAGTAATGTTATAAATAATAATAAAGGTCTGCTGGACAATCTAGTCAATTATTTTAAATCAGCATCTGCAAATAAAAAAATTGGAATAGCTTCTACAGGAATAGTATTGGGAGTAGCATTTTCTCCGCTTATTGTGCTTGCTACATTAATAGCTCTTGTAGCTATTGGAGCGCGTTATGTAGGAATAGGTATAGGAAAGGCAGGGGAAAAAATAAAAGAAGGAGCGATTGAAGCAGGAAAAGCAGTGAAAAGTTCATATAAGGATTTAATAGATAAATTACCTGAGGTTCAAAGAAGAGAAAATAATTTTGAAAAGTTAATAAGCAATTTAATGGAAAAGAATCTTGAAGCTGATGAAGGAGAAAGAACAATGCTTAGTAATGAAATAAAAATAATAAAAATGCTTCAGAATCAAGAGCAACTAGCAGCCATAGGACAATTAATAGGGGAAGATAAGGCTGGTCTTTTGAACAATCTTATGAGCAAGGGTACTAATACTCATAAGGAAGACATGGAGAAACTTGTAGATTTTATGAGCGAATTTCAACCTGCAATTATGGCAATTGGTAGTGACATAAAAGAGGTAGAACAAAAAGTTAATGAGAAAGCTCAGGAAATAAAGCCAGATTCTCAATTAGGTAGTTCAAATGCTGAACGAGTGAGTGAAGAAGGAATCATAGGACCGGGTTGATGCATTTGAGGAGCGTTTTGATGCAAAAATTACTATCAGAAAGTGGGGTTACGCTACTCCTTTTTATCCACTTTTTTGAGCAATCCACCTCCACATCTAACACACATCTCAGTGATTATAATATCCAATTTTTGATCATGTTTTTCTACAGGTAAATTTTTACAATATTGTTTCTCATAGGCTACACCTATAAATATTTTTCCAAGCGGCCGTAATTTTTTTATCATTGTATCATACCAACCACCGCCAAAACCTAATCTATTAAAATGATCATCAAAAGCAACAACAGGAGTAATGATTGTGTCGGGAATTACATCTTCATTTGTTTCGTTCCATCCCTCAAATCTTAGCAACTGATTTTTATCAGGAACCGCTATTTTATAACCTAAATCGAATAAGCTATACATCAAAGGCACAACATTTATTTCCCCATCCATTGGAATGTAAGCCGCAATTGTTTTGCCTTTAACGTAACTTAAGTTCTGATTAAAGAGATTAATCAGGGAATTTGCCGCATAAATGGAATAACTTTCATCAATATCTTTTCTTATAGCTCTATATTCCTCTCTTATTTCCTTTTTGTGCTGTTTAATATCTTTGAACATGATCTATCCATTTTGCAGTGAGTTTTTCTTGTAAACTATTTTGCTTTAAGCGCTCACTTAAAAAATCAAAGTCAATAAATTCCATATCCTGGTCTTGATTACTGCAACTATAAACAAAACTCCTTTCTCCTGTTTCCGTATTTATATGTTGCTGAACACACTGAGCGCAGATTTCTTTCATCATACACTGCATAGGAGAATTAACTGACGATATTGCTATGTGACTTGACTTCAGATATGGCTTTAAAATTGTTTTTCTAGCTTCATTCACAGCTTTCATCATTTTATCAGAACCTATAGTGATAATTTTATCTATAGTGTTTAAATTAATACCTAATCTTCCTTGTTGATAAGAGACTATTGCATCAACTATATTACCACGAAAGGATTTATCTTGATCTCTGCTTGTTTCTATCAATCCTTCTTCACATGCCCAAACTACTGCATTTGATGCACGCTCTATCAGTGCTCGTTTAAATACATCACTTAATTTATTATAGCCAGCAAAGTACAAAACCTTATTATTATTTTCAAGACACGCCTTCCCTATCGAAAATAATACTGCATTTCCAACTCCACCACCAATGAGCATTATATTCTTCATGTGCTATTTTAACTATATTTGTTCAAATTTTTTGAAATTTTATAGAACAAAGGTACACAAAGACAGAGACAAGGACACTTTCTGACTTCAACTATACCGATAACTAACAGCTGAATTTTTACGCATATCATCTAATAACAAGTTGCTTTGTATCATGATCTTTTGTTGATACATCTGCTGTTTAATTGCTTCTATACCCGCTACATTACTCTTGATATCACACAACATTATTAACTTTGCAATGCCATTTTCTCTCAATTCTACTATTTCATTCACGCTTGTTCTACTAAATAAAATCTGTAAATCAGGATTTAAATCTCGCATTTTTATTTCAAACTCTTTTGTGTTTGGCAACTTAAAATCATCTGCTAATTTGTCAAAATTTAAACAATTGACCTTTTGCTCTTTAAAATTAGAGAGTAAACTTTCTGAATCTTTAACCACAACTTGTTTTACTTTTAAAGTGCTTTCCAGCAGTGCATAATTAAGTTGTACCTTGTCTATGACTTTTATAATAGAGTAACCTTCACTGAAACTAACTGGACCTGCTATATCGCCGGTTTCTAGTCTTTCTAAAATGCTCTTAAGTTTATCTTTGAGCTGACTTAAATTAACTGTTGCTTTACGCATCTTTATTGGAGATTCTGGGTTATTACTATTACGTAATTTTTCTACTAAATCTTCAGCTATACCATAAACATCCTTGTCTTTTTGATCAGGAATTATAAACTCTTGGAACGTGATAAGATAATCCGGCTTTTCTGTTTGCCTTTTTACATCATCTATTTCTTTATCGCTTATATTAATAAATGGCACAATTCTTACTTCAATAATTTTGCTCCATAGTAACTGACATTTTATTTGTTTTCTTAAAATACTAAGATCTATATTATGCTTTTTTATGTATTGATCAACTTCATTAGCCTTAAGTTTAAAACTTTGGGTTAAAAATAATATGATAGCATTATCTAACTCCTCATTGCTCAATTTTATATTCAGCCTCTGCGCTTCATTGGTAATGATAATTTCGTCTATTAGCTCCCTAAGAATTCGAGGTCTTGCTTCTTTTTGATTAACACTTTGAGTGCCAAACAATGAATTTATAAAGTTGATGCGTTTTTCGATATCTAAATTTGAAATTGGCTCACCATTTACATCTGCAACAATTTCAATCTCGGTTGCAAGCAACCTAAGTGGCAACACTATCAACAGTAAAATTAGTATTTTATACATACAAGTAAAGTTGTTTAGTTAATAACCAATTCTATAATAAATACTGAGTCAATGCTAGCCAACTTTTTAATAGTTAAAGACGGAAATAAAAAGAAACCATTGCAACAAGAACCAGGTAAACAGGCTAAAAACATGCCAATATAGCAAATTCAGACCGTGCTAAACAGTATACGGAAGGAGAGGGATTCGAACCCTCGATACGACTTTTGGGTCGTATAACGGTTTAGCAAACCGCCGCCTTCAGCCGCTCGGCCACCCTTCCAAATTTAGAACCTAAAGATTATATAATACCAAGACCTCTACCGCCTGTCTAATGCTTTTAATCGCGATATTTGTATCTGAACAGACAATGGCGTCAACTTAAGAGCCTCCATCAGCAAACTCTCCTAAAGACATGATGGCGTTATCTACTTTATTGCGGCTATACAATCTTCCTGTTAACTTTAGCACGTATACTTAAAAAGAGCTTGAAAATCTTTTGGCGAATAATTTCCGACCAGCACTTGATAGAGTTTCTGTCTCATTGCACCAAATTGACCTTACCCAGAAAAAGTAGAGAGGAAGTTAAGACGTTTTTGTCATGAAAATGATGCATCAAATTGTTCAGGGATGCAATAGTTAATAGTAGAATGACGTCGTTGTTTATTATAAAAAATTTCAATGTATTCAAATATGGCAGTTCTAGATTGTTGAGCAGAGTGTTGTGAAGGATCAATAAGTAGCTCTCTTTTGAGTGAGCTGAAAAAGCTTTCTGCAGGTGAGTTATCATAACAACAACCCTTATGACTCATGCTAGAGATAATATTTTTT